>NZ_JBGLYU010000118.1:0-260 GCF_047304235.1 Variovorax sp. Varisp36 | reverse complement strand
CCTCTTCGCCTGTTACACCGGCACCGCCTATGCCGATGCGGTAAGCATCACCCGGAAGAACCTCTTCCGGGATGACGAGGGCAGCCTCTGGCTGAAATACCAGCGAAAGAAAACCGACTACCTCGGACGTGTCAAGCTGCTTCCGGAAGCCGTCGCGTTGATTGAGAAATACCGGGACGATACCCGCGAGACTCCTTTCCCGCCGCAGGACTACCACACCCTCAGGGTCAATATGAAATCCCTGCGCCTGATGGCAGGGC
>NZ_JBGLYU010000117.1:0-262 GCF_047304235.1 Variovorax sp. Varisp36 | reverse complement strand
GCAGTGACCGAGCAACAAGAAGTTAAGTCATATCAAATGGAGGTCCGATAAATATGATGGTAAATTCTGCGACGATTCCTCGTATCCCTTTAGATAAATGGGCAAACTCATTTGTTGATTACATGATTGATAGTTTTTCAGGTGTATTTACTGGAATCAACCAGATAATGACCAGCTTAATAAGCAGTCTCGAATGGGTATTGACCGCTTCTCCTCCGCTAGTAACGGTCGTTGTTTTTGTTCTATTAGCGCTATGGTTAAC
>NZ_JBGLYU010000116.1:0-267 GCF_047304235.1 Variovorax sp. Varisp36 | reverse complement strand
GAACCATTGCGTGCAGCCAAGGCTAGGTACATACAATCCCTGCTAGGCAAGACACGACAGGAGATCGAGTCGGATATCGCTGGCTCTCTGGCTAGCATCAAAAAGAAACTGGGAATGGACTTCGATGACAAATTCAAGTTCTACCATAATCCCTCACTCAGTATTGACGATGTTACCGCTATTTCTGAGCGTTGGAATCCAGCCATCATTGTGGTGGACCAGCTACGGAACGTGCAGTCTAGAGGGAAACATGGCACGGACGTTGAC
>NZ_JBGLYU010000115.1:0-269 GCF_047304235.1 Variovorax sp. Varisp36 | reverse complement strand
CGCTCCCACAGGGGAACGCATTCCAAATGTGGGAGCGGGCTTGCTCGCGAAGAACGATAACCAGGTGTAGTGCCCTACACCTTCTCGAGCTTTTTCTCCTGCGCCGTCACTTGCTGGCACAACTCGATCATCTGCTCGCGCATCCAGCGGTTCGCCGGGTCCTGGTCAGTGCTTTCGTGCCAGTAAAGGTGGGTTTCCACCGGCGGTACATCGTTGACCGGCAGATAAAAGGCGTGCAGGTCGTTGCGGCGGGCGAAGCGTTCCGGCAC
>NZ_JBGLYU010000114.1:0-269 GCF_047304235.1 Variovorax sp. Varisp36 | reverse complement strand
ACGGGCCGCGACGTGGTGGTCGACCCGCGCGTCAAGGGCACGATGAACCTCGTCACCGACCGCGCGATCCAGCCGGCGGCCGCCTTCGACCAGTTTGCCGCGGCGCTGCGCCTGCGGGGCTTCGCGTTGGTGGAAGCCGACGGCCTCTACAAGGTGGTGCCCGAGGCCAGCGCCAAGCTGCAGAGCAGCACCGTCAACACCTCCATCAGCGCCACCGCGTCGAGCGGCAGCAACCAGATCGTCACGCAGATCTTCCGCCTCAACTACGA
>NZ_JBGLYU010000113.1:0-269 GCF_047304235.1 Variovorax sp. Varisp36 | reverse complement strand
CGCGTGGTGATCTTCGGCGGCGAAGCGCTCGACCCGCAGCGCCTGCGCCAGTGGATCGAGCACCATGGCGATGACAGTCCGCAACTGATCAACATGTACGGCATCACCGAGACCACGGTGCATGTGACCTACCGGCGGATCACGGCGGCGGACCTCGAGGGGCAGCGCAGTCCGGTCGGGGTGGCCATCCCGGACCTCGGACTGCGCGTGCTCGATGGGCAACTCAACCCGGTACCGGTGGGCGTGGCAGGCGAGCTGTATGTCTCGGG
>NZ_JBGLYU010000112.1:0-311 GCF_047304235.1 Variovorax sp. Varisp36 | reverse complement strand
TCGACCTCGACGGGTCTGAGCACGGCGACTAGCGGTATCACCAGTCTGTCGAGCGGCCTCAGCACGACGAACAGCAATGTCGCCAGCCTGTCGACCTCGACCTCCACCGGCTTGAGCACAGCGACGAGCGGCATCAACAGCCTTTCGACGGGCCTCAGCACAACCAACAGCAATGTGAGCAGCCTGTCGACTTCGACCTCCACGGGTCTGAGCACGGCCACGAGCAGCATCGATAGCCTGTCCACCTCGACCTCGACTGGCCTGAGCACCGCAACGAGCGGCATCAGCAGCCTGTCCACCGGCCTGAGCAC
>NZ_JBGLYU010000111.1:0-326 GCF_047304235.1 Variovorax sp. Varisp36 | reverse complement strand
CCCAGCGAAAGCAGCAACGGCGCGGCCGGCAACATCTACGTGGTCTACCTGAAGAACGCCGATGCGGTGCGGCTGGCGGCCACGCTGCGCGCCGCGATGGCGGCGAACCAGCAGAGCACCACGCCGGGCGCAGCCGGTGGCGCAGGCGGCGGTGCCGTGCCGCAGCAGAGCGCGCCGCAGGCCATGCAGGTGAACCTGAACAACAACCAGGGCGGCGGCTCGGCCGCGGCCAACGCCCCGCTCAACAATGCCAACCAGCCCTCCACCGGCGGCCAGATCCAGGCCGACCCGTCGACCAACTCGCTGATCATCACGGCGCCCGAGCC
>NZ_JBGLYU010000110.1:0-372 GCF_047304235.1 Variovorax sp. Varisp36 | reverse complement strand
TCGTGGGGTGCGTGCAGGCAGGCAGCCGAGGCGGGCGAGCCGATCCATCGGCTGATCGAACGGCAAGTGCGCGCACGGCCCGAAGCATCCGCGCTGTGCTTCGGCGAGCAAACGCTGAGCTACGGCGAACTCAACACACAGGCCAACCGCCTTGCACACCGGCTGATCGCCCGGGGCGTGAAGCCCGAGACCAAGGTGGGCATCGCGTTGGAACGCTCCATCGAGATGGTGGTGGGCATCCTGGCGATCCTGAAGGCTGGCGGCGCCTACGTGCCGCTGGACCCGGAGTACCCCACAGATCGGCTGACGTACATGGTCCGCGACAGCGGCATCGCGCTGCTGCTCACGCAGAGCCACCTGCAGATGCCGGGC
>NZ_JBGLYU010000010.1:0-129382 GCF_047304235.1 Variovorax sp. Varisp36 | reverse complement strand
GGTTAGGGTTATCACGTGGGTCAGATTTAGATGGAAATCACACGGCCAAGTGGGTCACTTCTGGATGGAAATCAACACACATGTATCAGCACGTCCTCATAGCAAACATAGGCGAGTTCGGCGGCTCCACGGCGCAAGCGCCGTTTGACTCCGAACATCGAAGACTGATTGCCCATTCGCACGGTTCGGATCAGATCGCCTTTTCGGTCTTTGATGTTCGCATCGATGACTTTGGACCAAAGCTGGAAGCGGCGAACGAAGGGATACCTGTCCTGAAGACAGTTGTTCAGCGCATTGGCAAGACACCGCCGGCCGGACTCAAACGCTAGAAGTCGCGCTGTTTCCAGCGTGCCGGCTGCTGATAGCACGTGAACCTCGTTTTGCAGTTAGTATGACCTCTGCTGAAGTCAAGCCGATCAATTTGCGTAAGCGAGTCGAGTAGGCGCTTTCGCCTAAGATCTCGGTCACTTCCTCGCGCCCCGCGCGATGACCGCTCTTCATCGACTGCCGCGCCCACGGAACATCCCGCTAAGTTCGCTTCCGCCGCAAAGCGGACGCCGCTATCGAAAAAATGCGAATGAGGCTGGCACTCTCGCTGCCGAATCGCGCAATAATCCTTCAAGACCAGCCAAGTGCACTACCTGCAATTTGCATTGCGCAGGTCTCAGATGGTCTGGTGTACCCGAAGTTGTACCCATAGAGCCGGAACAGAGATTGAAAGCAAGTACTGGCGCAGGTTGCGAACGATTTTTCGATTCCGCCCCAGCCACCATCTTTTCATCCTCGGAAGTCCGGGGAATGCCCAAAAGCCCTCACGTGACAACACGTCAGGGCTTTTTTGTTGTCCAGGTGAATCCGGGACAAACCAACTCACTGCAGTCGGTCGAACAACGGATCGTCGGTGACCCGGAGCGGGGTGTGCCTGCCGAACTAAGATGTGCCCGGACAGCGCCACAGCACTTCGCTTACATGCCGACCGCACACTGCCCCAACAACCGATTCGGCCAACACCTGGCGAAGCAGTACGGCGTCGATGTCGTCCCGTCGCTCGTCGCTACGTCGCGCTGGGGGTCGGAGCTCGGCATTGCGCGCCTTCACTACGATCTCCCGCATCTTTTCGTCCTGCCGCCCTTGCCGGCCGAAGACGCTTTCGTGCTCAGCGTGGAAATCTCGTCGGGCGGCTCCCGGCGGATTCGCAGCGGCGGCACCGTGCTGCGGCTCGGCCCGCAGCGGGAAGGCGCTTTTCACATCACCGACCTGTCGGAATGCAACTCTGCCTATGTGTGCAGCCCGTTCCATTCGATGCTGTTCCACGTGCCGCGCGAAACCATCGACTCCTTCGCCGAGGAAATGGACGTACCCCGCGTGCGTGCACTGCGTTGCGACGCGGGCACGGTCGACACCGTGGTGGCGAGCCTCGGCCGCGCGATGCTGCCGGCATTGATGCAGCCCGGAGAGGCGAGCACCTTGTTCGTCGATCACCTCGCGCTGGCATTGAAGGCCCATGTGCTGCATGCCTACGGTGGCGCGGCGGGCGTGGCCCATGCCGACTCACGAGGCCTGGCGCCCTGGCAGGAGCGCCGTGCCAAGGCCTTCCTGATGGCGCACCTGGCCAGTGATGTATCACTCGCCGAGGTGGCGCGCGAGTGCGGGCTGTCGCGCAGCCATTTCAGCAAGGCCTTCAAGCAGACTTTCGGCCAGGCCCCGCACGCGTGGCTGGTGGCGCAGCGCGTCGATGCCGCGCGCGGCCTGCTGCGCCAGCCCGATCTTCCAATCGCGGAGATCGCCGCGACCTGCGGCTTTGCCGATCAGAGCCATCTGACGCGTGTGTTCTCCGCGCACATCGGGACTCCGCCGGCGCGCTGGCGTCGCCTGAACGCCGGCTGATCCGCGCGCCGCTTCCGGCTGCGGCTCAGGGCATCACGCCGAGCGTGGCAACAAGGCCGGCACCAACGGCCGATTCAGCTGCTTCACCCACCACTGCAGCGCCTGCCCCGTGGCACCCGTCTTCCACCCCAGCCAGAACGCCTCCGGCGCGCGCGGCTCCTCGGTCTGCAATTCAATCAGCGTGCCGCGCGCCAACTCGCCCTCGACGCAGGCGCGCGGCAGGAAGCCGTGGCCGAGCCCGGCCACCTGGCACGCGACCTTCGCGGTCATCGACGGCACCGCGATGCGCGGCTGGCCCGCCAGCAGGCCCACGGTGCGGTCCGACAAGGTACGCGCGCTGTCGCTCACCACGATGGCGTTGTGCTCCAGCAGGTCGCCTCGCCGCACCGGGCGCATCACACGCGCCAGCGCATGCGTAGGGGCGACGCAGAAAGCGAAATCGAGACTGCCCACCATCACGGCCTGGTAGCCACCGCCCGCCGGACCTTCGCCTGCGGCAATGACCACGTCGGCGCGGCCCTCGCGCAGCGCCTCCCAACTGCCGGTGAGCGCCTCGCAGCCGATGCGCAGCCGCGTGCCGCAGCGCAGCTCTTCGAAGGCGCGGACGTCGTCGATGAGCGACTGCGTGGGAATGAGCGAGTCGTGCACGAGCCGCAGCTCTGACTCGAAGCCGGTGGCGATCTGGCGCATGCGCGATTCGAGGTCGCTCGCCGCGCCGAGCAGCCAGCGCCCCTCCTTGAGCATCTCGCGGCCCGCGTCCGTGAGCGCGATGCGCGGCCCGTTGCGCTCGAACAGCTGCATGCCCAGTTGCTCCTCCAGCTTGCCCACGGCGTACGAGATGGTGGAAGGCACCTTGTTCAGGCGCGTGGCGGCGGCGGCGAAGGAGCCGTGGCGGTCGATCGCATCGACCACCTCGATGGCTTCCAGGCTGAGCTTGAGCATGCGGCGTTTCCTTCAAAAAAATGGCGCCCGGATCAATGATCGAAAAATTCGATGATAGATGGCAAAAACGTTCGTCAACAAGACCTTCTTGAAGGTCGATGATTCATCCCATGCCTCGGAAACTCCTCCGATGCCAATTATGAATTCAATCGAATTCAAGAACCGCAAAGGAATGAACCATGTTGGAAATTCGCAGTGCCGCCGACCGCGGAATCGCAGACTTCGGATGGCTGAAGTCCCGCCACACCTTCTCGTTCGGCCATTACCACGACCCGAAGCAGGAAGGCTTCTCCGACCTGCTGGTGATCAACGACGACCGCGTGACCCCTGGCCGCGGCTTCGGCACCCATCCGCACCGCGACATGGAGATCTTCTCGTACGTGCTCGACGGCGCGCTCGAGCACAAGGACTCGATGGGCACCGGCTCGGTCATCCGCCCCGGCGACGTGCAGATGATGAGCGCCGGCACCGGCGTGCGCCACAGCGAGTTCAATTCGTCGTCCACCGAGGCGCTGCATTTCCTGCAGATCTGGATCGTGCCGGCCAAGAAGGGCGTGCCGCCGCGCTACCAGCAGGTGCACTTCGCACCGGAAGAAAAGCGCGGCCGCCTGCGCCTGATCATTTCGCCCGAAGGCACCGACGGCTCGCTCGCGGTGCACCAGGACGCCCGCGTCTACGCAGGGCTGTTCGACGGCGCCGAGCAGGCCTCGCTCACGCTCGATGCCGACCGTTACGCCTATGTCCATGTGGCTCGCGGCAGCGTGGCGCTCAACGGCCAGCGCCTGAACGAGGGCGACGGTGTGCGGCTGCGCGACGTGCGCCAGCTCGACCTGGCCCAGGGTGAGGGCGCCGAAGTGCTGGTGTTCGACCTTCGCCCCAACGAGCTGCCTGCGTTCTGAGCCACGCGACGGCAAATGTCCAAACCGCCTCATTAATCGACAAGACACGCACCCTCGCTCCCAACGAGGATTGCTTCACGGGTTAACCCCAGTTTTTTCTCTCGCCGATCTCTCATCCCATCCCATTCACGGAGTTATTTCATGTCCATCAAAGCCACCCCCACCGCCGGCGCCAAGCTGCTCACCCCCAAGGACCACACGCTCGTCATGATCGACTTCCAGTCGCAGATGGCCTTCGCCACGCACTCGATCGACGCGGTCAATTTGCGCAACAACGCTGCGCTGGTGGCCAACGCGGCCGCAGGCTTCGGTGTGTCGACCATCCTCACGACGGTGGCCGAGAAGAGTTTTTCGGGCCCGATGTTCAGCGAGATCACCGACGCCTTCCCGGGCCAGAAGATGCTCGACCGTACCTCGATGAACACCTGGGAAGATGCCGCCGTGATCGACCGCATCAACGAGATCGGCAAGAAGCGCATCGTGCTGTCCGGCCTGTGGACCGGCGTGTGCATCGTCGGCCCGGCGCTGTCGGCGCTGGACCAGGGCTTCGAGGTGTACGTGATCGCCGACGCCTGCGGCGACGTGTCCGCCGAGGCGCACAACCGCGCGATGGACCGCATGGTGCAGGCCGGCGCGCAGCCTATGACCTCGCTGCAATACCTGCTCGAGCTGCAACGCGACTGGGCTCGCACCGACACCTACGAGCTGACCACCGGCATCGCCAAGAAGTTCGGCGGCGCCTACGGCCTGGGCGTGACCTACGCCAAGACCATGTTCGGCGCGCACGAAGGCTGAATCCCGCGGTGAGCACGAAGATGAAGCCCTATGTCCTGTCGCTTGCGCTCGGCCTGCTGGTCGGCGTGATCTACGCACTGTTCCAGGTGCGCTCGCCGGCCCCGCCGGTCATCGCCCTGGTGGGGCTTCTCGGGATCCTGCTCGGCGAGCAGATCCCGCCGCTCATCAAGAGCGTGATCAAGCCCGATACCGTGGCCACCTCGTGGCTGCAGCACCAGGTCGCGCCGCATGTGTTCGGCGAGTTGCCGCAGCGCGCGAAGGCCGAGCCCGCTGCCGCAGCCGCCGCCGTATCGACCACACACAAAGAGTCATGAGCGATCTGTTCGACGAACAACGCCGCCGCCTATGCCTGGGCACACTCGGTGCCGCCATTGCCGGCTCGGCAATGACCCCCTCTCATGCCCAAAGGAAGTCTGACATGGCCAGTTCCTCCGCCCCCGATCTGATCCTGCATAACGGCCGCTTCACCACGCTGGACCGCGCCAACCCCGAGGCCAGCGCCGTGGCCATCAAGGACGGCCGCTTCCTGCGGGTCGGTCGCAGCGAAGACGTGCTGCCGCTGGCCGGCACCGGCACCCGCGTGGTCGACCTGCAGGGCAAGCGCGTGCTGCCGGGGTTGATCGACAACCACCTGCACATCATTCGTGGCGGGCTCAACTACAACCTCGAACTGCGCTGGGACGGCGTGCGCAGCCTGGCCGATGCCATGGGCATGCTCAAGCGCCAGGTCGCCATCACGCCGGCGCCCCAGTGGGTGCGCGTGGTGGGCGGCTTCACCGAGCACCAGTTCGCCGAGAAGCGCCTGCCGACCATCGAGGAACTGAACGCCGTGGCGCCCGACACGCCGGTGTTCATCCTGCACCTGTACGACCGCGCGCTGCTCAACGGCGCCGCCATGCGCGCCGTGGGCTACACCAAGGACACACCCGCACCGCCCGGCGGCGAGATCGTGCGCGACAGCGCCGGCAACCCGACCGGCCTGCTGCTGGCCAAGCCCAACGCGTCCATCCTGTATGCCACGCTGGCCAAGGGCCCGAAGCTGCCGTTCGACTACCAGGTGAACTCCACGCGCCACTTCATGCGCGAGCTCAACCGCCTGGGCGTGACCGGCGCCATCGACGCGGGCGGCGGCTTCCAGAACTACCCCGAGGACTACCAGGTGATCCAGCAGCTGGCCGATGCCGGCCAGCTCACCATCCGCCTGGCCTACAACCTGTTCACGCAGAAGCCCAAGCAGGAGAAGCAGGACTTCCTGAACTGGACCGCCACCTCCAAATACAAGCAGGGCGACGACTACTTCCGCCACAACGGCGCGGGCGAAATGCTGGTGTTCTCGGCCGCCGACTTCGAGGACTTCCGCCAGCCGCGCCCCGACATGGCGCCTGAGATGGAAGGCGAGCTGGAAGAAGTGGTGCGCGTGCTCGCGCAGAACCGCTGGCCCTGGCGCCTGCACGCCACCTACGACGAAACCATCGACCGCGCGCTCGACGTGTTCGAGAAGGTCAACCGCGACACGCCGCTGGCCGGCCTGAACTGGTTCTTCGATCACTGCGAAACCATCTCCGAGAAGTCGATCGACCGCATCGCGGCGCTCGGCGGCGGCATTGCCGTGCAGCACCGCATGGCCTACCAGGGCGAGTACTTCGTCGAGCGCTACGGTGCCGGCGCGGCCGAGGCCACGCCGCCCGTGAAGCGCATGCTCGAGAAGGGCGTGAACGTGTCCGCCGGCACCGACGCCACGCGCGTCGCGTCGTACAACCCGTGGGTGTCGCTGTCGTGGCTCGTCACCGGCAAGACCGTGGGCGGCATGCAGCTCACGCCGCAGCGCAACTGCATCGACCGCGAGACGGCGCTGCGCATGTGGACCGAGAAGGTCACCTGGTTCTCCAACGAGGTCGGCAAGAAGGGCCGCATCGAGGCCGGCCAGCTGGCCGACCTGATGGTGCCCGACCGCGACTTCTTCGCCTGCGCCGAATCGGACATCGCCGGCACCACCGCGCTGCTCACCATGGTGGGCGGCAAGGTGGTCTACGGCGCCGGTCCGTTCGCGCCGCTGGACGAAGGCACGCCGCCGCCGGCCATGCCCGACTGGTCGCCCGCGCGCACCTTCGGCGGCTACGCGGGCTGGGGCGACAAGGAAGGGCGCCCCTTGCAGCAGACGATCCGTCGCATGGCGGCGGATTGCGCCTGCGCCAACGACTGCAACGTGCACGGCCACCAGCACGCCACGGCCTGGAGCAGCAAGCTGCCCATTGCCGATCTGAAGAGTTTCTGGGGCGCGCTGGGCTGCGCCTGCTGGGCGGTGTGATGAAGACGATGCACTGGCAACCTTCACCCGTGCTGCGCTGGATCGCGCTGCTGCTGCTGTGCGCGGCCTACCTGCAGGGTGGTTTCAACAAGGCGATGGACTTCGGCTCGGCCATCGCCGAGATGAACCACTTCGGCGTGTCACCCGCGGCACCGATGGCGGCCGCCGTCATCGTGCTGGAGCTGGGCGCCTCGGTGCTCATCCTCACGGGCTTCTATCGTTGGCTGGGTGCCGTGGTGCTGGCTGCGTTCACACTGTTCGCCACCTTCGTGGCGCTGCGCTTCTGGCAGATGCCGGTGGGCCAGGAACGCTTCATGGCCGCCAACTCGTTCTTCGAACACCTTGGACTGGTTGGCGGCTTCCTGCTGGTGGCGTGGCACGACCTGCAGGGACGCAAGAATGACTGAGGCCGTCAAAGCCGCGCAGCCAGCCGGTGGCGGCGGTGGCAGCTTCGCGCCGCTGCGCCAGCCCGTCTTCGCCGTGCTGTGGACCGCCACCGTGCTCGGCAACATCGGCAGCTTCATGCGCGACGTGGCGAGTTCATGGCTGGTGACCGACCTGTCGGCCAGCCCGACGGCCGTGGCGCTGATCCAGACCGCGGCCACGCTGCCGATCTTCCTGCTGGCCATTCCGGCGGGCGTGCTGTCGGACATCCTCGATCGCCGGCGCTTCCTGATCTTCGTGCAGCTGGTGCTGGCCAGCGTGAGCAGTACGTTGCTGGTGCTGTCGCACACAGGCGCGCTCACCGTCGAGTACCTGATTGCGCTGACCTTCGTCGGCGGCGTCGGCGCGGCGCTGATGGGGCCGACCTGGCAGTCGATCGTGCCGGAGCTGGTGCCCAGATCCGACCTGAAGGGCGCGGTGGCGCTGAACTCGCTGGGCATCAACATCGCGCGTTCCATCGGCCCTGCGGCGGGCGGCCTGATCCTCGCGAGCTTCGGTGCGGCCCTGACCTACGGCGCCGACGTGCTGAGCTACGTGTTCGTCATTGCCGCGCTGATCTGGTGGAAGCGCCCGGCCGCGGTCGACAGCGGCCTGTCGGAGAACTTCCTCGGCGCCTTCCGTGCCGGCCTGCGCTACACGCGCGCCAGCAAGGAACTGCACCGCGTGCTGTTGCGCGCGGCCGTGTTCTTCCTGTTCGCAAGTTCGGTGTGGGCATTGCTGCCGCTGGTGGCACGCCAGATGCTGGGCGGCACCGCCGGCTTCTACGGCGTGCTGCTGGGCGCCGTTGGCGCGGGCGCCATTGCCGGTGCGCTGGTCATGCCGCGGCTGCGCCAGCGGCTCGATGCCGACGGCCTCGTGCTGCTGGCCTCGGTGATTACCGCCGCCGTGATGGGCGCGCTCGTGTTCGCACCGCCGAAGTGGCTGGCCATCGTGCTGCTGTTGCTGCTGGGCCTGGGCTGGATCATTGCGCTGACCACGCTCAACGGCGTGGCGCAGGCCATCCTGCCGAACTGGGTGCGCGGCCGCGGGCTGGCGGTGTACCTCACCGTGTTCAACGGCGCCATGGCGGCCGGCAGCCTCGGCTGGGGCCTGGTTGCACAGGAAATTGGCGTGCCCTACACGCTGGTGGCCGGCGCCATCGGCCTGGTGATCGTGGCCGTGCTGTTCCACCGTGCGCGGCTGCCCACGGGCGAGTCGGACCTGCAGGCTTCCAACCATTGGCCCGAACCGCTGGTGGCCGAGCCCATTGCGCACGACCGTGGCCCGGTGATGATCCAGGTCGAGTACCGCATCCGCAAGGAAGACCGCCCGGCCTTCCTCGACGCGATGAAGCGCCTCTCGCTGGAGCGCCGCCGCGATGGGGCGTACGCATGGGGCATCACCGAGCACACCGGTGACACCGAGCGCGTGATGGAGTGGTTCCTCGTCGAATCGTGGGCCGAGCACCTGCGCCAGCACCACCGCGTTTCGCACGCCGACGCCGACTTGCAGAGCGAGGCCGTGCGCTTTCACATCGGGCCGGACAAGCCCGCGGTGCATCACTTTCTTTCTCTCTGACGACAGATGAATTTCGCCGACAACCCGGGCGTACCAAGGAAAAACATGGCTACTTCAAAATCCACCAAGGCCGCCAAGGCCCTGGCCAGCAGCACCAAGGCGCGCCGCGTCGCGTCGCTGCACACCCCGAGCGACCTGGGCGCCGACGCCACGCGCGACATTTCCGCGGCGCTCAATGTGCTGCTGGCCGACGTGTTCGCGCTGTACTTCAAGACGAAGAACTTCCACTGGCACATGTCGGGCCCCTCGTTCCGCGACTACCACCTGCTGCTGGACGAGCAGGCCGACCAGATCTTCGCCACGGTCGACCCCATTGCCGAGCGCGTGCGCAAGGTGGGCGGCACCACGCTGCGCTCCACCGGCCACGCCGCGCGGCTGCAGCGCCTGTCGGACAACGACGCCGACTTCGTGACCCCCATCGGCATGCTGGCCGAGCTGCGCGAGGACAACCAGCGCCTGGCCGGCTTCATGCGCGGCACGCACGCAGTGTGCGACGAGTACGGCGACGTGGCCACGGCCAGCGTGCTGGAGAACTGGATCGACGAGGCCGAGCAGCGCACGTGGTTCCTGTTCGAGTCCGTACGCCAAGGCTGAGCGCACCCGCCTTCCTGCATCTTTTTTCCCCCTTCACACCATTCCGAAAAGGAAGACCATGACCACACTCACCCTGCGCGACGGCACCGAGCTCTACTACAAGGACTGGGGCTCGGGCCAGCCCATCCTGTTCAGCCACGGCTGGCCGCTGAGCGCCGACATGTGGGACGCGCAGATGCTGTTCTTCGCGGAGCGCGGCTACCGCACGATCGCGTTCGACCGCCGCGGCTTCGGCCGTTCGAGCCAGCCCTGGACCGGCTACGACTACGACACCTTCGCCGACGACATCGCCGAGCTGATCGAGAAACTCGACCTGAAGGACGTGATCCTCGCGGGCTTTTCCATGGGCGGCGGCGACGTCACGCGCTACATCGCGCGCAAGGGCAGCTCACGCGTCGCCAAGCTCGCGCTCATCAGCGCCGTGACGCCGCTGTTCATGAAGACGGCCGACCATCCCGGCGGGCCCGATGCGTCGCTGTTCGCCAGCATCCGCGCCGGCCTGGCTGCCGATCGGCCGCAGTTCCTGGACGACTTCAGCACGCTGTTCTACGGCACCAACCGCCCGGGCGCCAAGGTGTCCCAGGGCGTGTTCAAGCAGACGCTGCAGATCGCGCTGCAGGCCTCCATCAAGGCCACCATCGACTGCGTGACGGCCTTCTCCGAAACCGATTTCCGCCCCGACATGGCGAAGATCGACGTGCCCACGCTCGTGATCCACGGCGACGACGACCAGGTCGTGCCCATCGAGGCCACGGGCAAGCTGGCGGCCGAGATGATCAAGGGCAGCCAGTTCAAGGCGTACGCCGGCGCGCCGCATGCCACCTGCAACACGCACGCCGACCAGGTGAATGCCGACCTGCTGGCTTTCATCAAGGGCTGATGCTGCCGCCGCCCCGGCAGGGCGCCTGTAGCGACCTGCCGGACGGTGCTTCATGCGCGCCCGGCACATCAAGAATTTCTCATGACCACTTCTCCTTCTTCCATCCAGGTCCGCGACAACCCCGCAAAGCACCGCTTCGAATACGCGGCTCAGGGTGAGCGTGCCGTCGCAATCTATTCGCTCGAAGGCAACGTCATCACCTTCATCCACACGCTGGTGCCCGAAGCCCTGCAAGGCCAGGGCATCGCGAAGCAGCTGGTGCTGGCCGGCCTCGCTTCGGCGCGTGAGCGCGGGCTGCGCGTGGTGCCGCAGTGCCCCGTGTTCAACGCCTACATGCGGTCTCACCCCGAGACGCACGACCTGCTGGCCGACGAAGGCCGCAAGCTGCTCGGCCTCTGAGAAAGGCACCGCGCATGACCGCCGACGACCGCCAACCCGGGTTGCGCACCGCCACGCTGGACGAGATTGCCGGGCGCGTGCTGCCGGGTGCCGAAACCGTCACCGCCGTCATCCAGCAGACGGTGAAGCGCGAGTCCGTGGCCGCCTACGAGCAATGGCTGAAGAAGGTGGTGCCCATCGCCTCGCGCTTTCCCGGGCACCGCGGCGTCAACATCATCCACCCGGCCGGCGGCGGCCTGCAGTACACCATCGCCATCCGCTTCGATTCGCTCGCGCATGCGCAGGACTGGTTTGCCTCCGTCGCGCGCCGCCAGCTGGTGGAAGAGGTGGCGCCGTTCCTCGACGCCGACGAGAAGGTGGAAACGCGCAGCGGGCTCGAGTTCTGGTTCCATCCGCCCGCAGGGCAGCCGCCGGCCAAGCGCTACAAGCAGTTCCTGTTGACGCTGTCGGTGATCTATCCGCTGACCATGCTGGTGCCGGCGGTGCTGCACCGTCTGCTGGCCTCGGTGCCCGTGCTGTCCGGCTACTGGCTGGCGCACTTGTTGGCCGCGGCGACCATCGTCGGGCTGATGGTGTACCTCGTCATGCCGAGGTACACGCGCCTGATGGCGCGCTGGCTCTACAGGTGAGGCGCAGCTGACGCCGGCGCAGGATCGCCTTCGTGCGTACTGCGCTGGAGCATCACGGCGCAGGCTGCCAGCACCGGCGGCACGGCAAAGCACCATACGTTCCACTGCAGGTAGATGAGCGCCGCCGCCGCGCAGCCGGCGGCGAACCAGACCACCGCGGCCGACATGCGCCGCATGCGCGCGCGGGCGGCGGCCGCTTCTTCGGGCGCCTGCTTGCCGCGCATCAGGTCGGCGAGATCGACCATGACCTGCGTCGTCGTGCCGGTCATCAGCGTGGTCGGCGGTGCGCTGCCCAGGTGGATGCGGTGCACCGCGTTCTGGATCGCCATGGCCGACACCAGCACCAGGCCCGTGAGCATCGCGCTTGCGCTGTCGCCATCGGCGAAGGGGCCGAAGCGGATGGCCAGGATGGCGCCCGCCAGCAGCAGCGCGGCTTTGAGCACCAGCATCGTGCGCAGCACCGGCAGGCCGAAGCCGGGAAGGCCATAGCTCAACAACCGTGCGAGCACGACCACGATGCAGAACACCGGCAGCGCAAGCAGCTTGGTGATCGTGCCCGAGGTGCCATGCACCAGCGCCGCGCCGATGGTGACGAAGTTGCCGGTGACGTGCGCGGTGAACAGGCCATGCAGCGCCAGGAAGCCGGCGGTGTCGACGAAGCCGCCGTTGAGGCTCATGAGCTGCGGCAGGGAGGGTTTCATGGTGGTTCCTTCGATGGGGATCCCATGGTGCGCGCGGCGGCGCGCGCCGTCTTGCAGGGTTGGACGCGGCTTTGCATATTCGGACGCATTCCGTATCGGCGTCCGCATTCGGATCCTTTCACATGCCGATTCGGATCTCTCTGCGCCAGGCGCCTGGCGGCTTGCCGGTGTACTGGGAAAAGACGCGTGTGAAGTGGCTCTGGTCCGCAAAGCCGCAGGCCGTCGCAATCTCCACCAGCGGTCGTTCGAAGTCCATCAGCAGCGCTTGCGCACGTTCGATCCGCTGCGCGATCAGCCATTGGTGCGGCGTCTGTCCGGTGGTCTCGCGGAAGGCGTGGATGAAATAGCTGCGCGACAGGTTGCAGGCGTCGGCGATCTCGGCAATCGAGATGCCGCCATTCATCTTGCTGCGCAGCATCTCCTTGACCCGCGCCTCGTGCGAACGCGAAAGCAGCCGGTTCGTCCGGGGCCCGGTTGCCGTGGCTCCGCGGCCGTAGTTGTCGACCAGGTAGCTCGTCATCGCGACGCCGATCTGGTCGATGAACAGCTGGCTGACCTCGGCAGGGCGTTCCAGCGCAGGGGTCAGCGCGCTCGCGAGGTGGGCGAGCACGTCGTCCCTGGCGCCCGCAACCTCGACGAGGCCGCCGACGCGAGGCCCCTGCTTTTCGTCGATGGCGCGTTCCAGGGCCGGATGCGAGATCTCGAGCAGCACGAAGTCGAAGCCGCTTTGCATGTCCGCGCGGTAGCGGTCGCAAAAATCACGGACATAGATCGAGCCCTTGCCGAAGTCATGGCACGACGCATGGTGCTCATGGAGGATTCGCCTGCGGTGGCCGTCGCGCAACGAGATGCCGAGCAGCACTCCGCGCGCGCTTGCGGCTGTTTCCACGTAGTGGAGCTCATTGGCGTTCACGGTCTTGCGGTAGATCCGCAAGCCGTTGGCCGACAGTGCCTGGTCTTTCTGGAGATGACCGACCGTGCATCCCAGCATGTCTTTTGGCGTGGGCCCTGCCGCCGGCTGGGGGAGGCCACTTCGTGCCTCGAGGAGACCGCTTTCAGCGCGCATGGATGGAAGAGAGCGGAGATTGAATTAGCCGAGTATCCGATCGGCGACGCTGCGGCCGATCACAGATGGGAATTTTGCACACTTTCCTGGTGAAGTTTCGTTCGGAATCGAGCGAGAACGCGAATTTTCAGGTAGTGCAGCGGCGGCACCCGTTTTTGGACAATGACCGTACGATGAAAAAAGCGGCCTTGTCAGGCCGCCCGGAAGAGGTGCAGGAGCAGATCGCCTTGTCGCTCACGAGCCGGCCAATTGCTTGCCGTCGTTCCCCGGCTCGGTTCGCGGCCGGCCGGCATCGACCATCTGCGCAGACGCAGACCGGCCGTGATTGATCAGAAGAACCGCAACCATGCCGATCACGGCCGGAATCGCGATCGCCATGAAGTTCTGCTGCAGCGGCAGGTTCATGCCCACGAGCACGCCGATCAGGATGGGAGCCAGGATCGCGCCGCTGCGCCCGATTCCCAGTGCCCACCCGAGACCCGTGGCGCGCACTGCCATCGGATAGAACTGGCCGGTGTATGCGTTGGCCACGATCTGCGTGCCGATGGTCGACGCACCGGCCAGGCCGATGAGGACGAACAGCACCGGCGTCGGCATCTTGTAGCCAAGCAGCGTGAGCGAAATCGCGGCCAGCGCATACATGCCTGCCAGCACGTACTTGATGTGGAAGCGGTCCGCGAGCCAGCCGCCGCCGATTGCACCGACCATCGCGCCCGCGTTGAGCACCAGCACGAACGTCAATGCCGAACCGAGGCTGTAGCCCGCACCGGCCATGAGTTTCGTCAGCCATGAACTCAGCGCGAACACCATGAAAAGGCACATGAAGAATGCGAGCCAGAACATGACGGTGCTGAAGCCGCGGCCCTCCTGGAAGAGATGCCTGATCGGTGCGCCGGCAGCCCGGTCGGCGGGCGGCACGACGAAGCGGTCGGTTGCCAGCGGCTTGTAGCCCGGGTCGAGCCTGGAGGCGATCTTCTTCAGCTCTTCGGTTCGTCCCCGGGCCAGCAGGAACGGCATCGATTCCGGCATGTACTTCAGGATGAAGGGGATCAGAACCAGCGGCATGCCCGCCGCGAAGAACACCGACTGCCAGCCGTAGGTTTCGATCAGGCCCTTGCCGAGCAGCGCGGCGATGATCCCGCCGACCGCATAGCCGCTGAACATCAGCGTGACGAGGGTCGCGCGCATCTTCTTCGGCGAGTATTCGGTCATCTGCGCAACGACGTTCGGCATGACCCCGCCGATGCCCAGCCCCGCGAGGAAGCGGACCACGCCGAAGGTGACGGGGTCCCTGGCGAACCCGGCTGCCGCGGTGAACACGCTGAACAGGCCCACGCAGATGACGATGGCCCATCGACGGCCGATCCTGTCGGCGATGGTGCCGAGAAAGATGGCGCCGAACATCATGCCGAAGAGTGCCGAACTGACCATGAAGCCGGCGTTGGTGGGCTGGACGCCCATGTTCGCCATGATCGAAGGCAGCGCGATGCCGACCACGGAGAGGTCGTAGCCATCGAACACGATGATCAGGGCGCACCAGAACAGCACGAGCCCGTGGAAGCGGTTGAAGCGGGTTTCGTCGGCCAGCTTGTGAAGGTCGATCTGACGCATGACTCGTGTCTCCGAGTTGATGGAAAAAGGGGTGCGTCAGCGCCTTGTCGGCGGGCGAACGTTGACGGCGTTCGCATGGTGGATTGCGGGTGCGCGAAGGTCCAACGCATTTTCAGGATGTTCTCTATGAAGCCTGGAAATGTTGGGGCGGGTCTACCCACAAGCTGCCCTTCATGCGAAATCCAGATGTGCGCCATCACCGAATTTCGTTCGACGCTGCAGCGAGGCTTTCGTAAATTGACCCGCAAGGCAAGCGCCGCTGTTGGCGCTGTCGTGAATCAACAGCTGCGGACCGCGCCCGCAAAAAAAGGAAACAGCCATGCAAGGAAAGATCGGCCTCGAGGAACACTTTGCGCTTCCCGAGACGCTGCAGGACTCGGCCGGCTTCGTGCCTGGGGATTACTGGAAGGAACTCAGCAGCCGTCTCATCGACATCCATGAAGGGCGCTTGCGCCAGATGGACGAAAACGGCATGGAGATGATGATTCTTTCGCTCAACGCGCCCGCCGTGCAGGCGGTTCCCGATCCGGTCAAGGCCTATGAACTCTCTGTCCGCGCCAACGATTTCCTGGCGGAGCAGGTCGCGAAGCGGCCCGACCGCTTCCAGGCATTCGCCGCCTTGCCGATGCAGGACCCCGACAAGGCGACCGAGGAGCTCGAGCGCTGCATGACCGTGCTTGGTTTCCGTGGCGCGCTGGTCAACGGGTTCTCGCAGGTCGGCACGGCCGACAACGCCGTCTACTACGACGCGCCGCAGTACGCGTCCTTCTGGGCCGCGGCGGAGCGGCTCGATGCGCCGTTCTATCTGCATCCGCGCAACCCGCTCGCGAGCTGGGCCCAGATCTACGAAGGCCACCCGTGGCTGCTCGGGCCCACGTGGGCCTTTGCACAGGAAACCGCCGTCCATGCCCTGCGCCTCATGGCCAGCGGCCTCTTCGACCGGCATCCCGGCCTGAAGATCATCCTTGGCCATCTCGGCGAAGGCCTCCCATACAACATGTGGCGGGTCGACCACCGCAATGCCTGGGTCAAGGCGCCCAAAGGCTATCCCGCCAAGCGCAAGCTTTGCGAGTACTTCCACGAGAACTTCTATCTCACGACGTCCGGCAACTTCCGCACCCAGACGCTGATCGACGCGATGCTGGAAGTCGGTTCGGACCGGATCCTGTTCTCGACCGACTGGCCCTTCGAGAACGTGGACCACGCATCGAACTGGTTCGACGGTACGAGCATCAGCGAAGCCGACCGGCTGAAGATCGGCCGCACGAACGCACTGTCGCTGTTCAAGCTGAAGCAATCCTGAGGTGCCGGCGCGGCGAGAAGACCAGATGATCGACATCGACGAATGGACCATCACCGGCGCAACGCTGAAGGCGCAGGGCGGAACAGCCAGCGCGCGCCTGAAGACGGTGATGGACAGCCTTGTGCGCCATCTGCACGATTTCGCGCGAGAGGTGCAGCTCACCGAAGCCGAATGGTCCCGCGGCATCGACTTCCTCACGCGCGTCGGCAGGATCACCGATGACAAGCGCCAGGAGTTCATCCTGCTGTCGGATGTGCTCGGGCTTTCGACGCTCGTTACCGCGCAGTGCAACCGGCGTCCGACGGGCTGCACGGAGGCGACCGTCTTCGGTCCCTTCTATGTCTCCGACGCACCGAAGTACCAGAACGGCGACGACATCTCCAACGGCGCGCACGGCATGCCCTGCTTCGTCCGGGGCAGCGTGCGGGGCATCCAGGGCGAGCGCATCGCCGATGCGCGGATCGACGTCTGGCAGTCCGACGACGAAGGCTTCTACGACGTCCAGCGCCCCGAACTGAGCAGTGCCCAGGGCCGTGGCCAGCTGAGCACGCGCGAGGACGGCCGCTTCGATTTCAGGTCCATCCTGGCCGTGCCGTATCCCATCCCCCACGACGGCCCCGTGGGGCAGCTGCTGGAGCAACTCGGCCGCCATCCCTGGCGTCCTGCCCACCTGCACTTCATGATCCAGGCGCCGGGGTACGAGACGCTCATCACCCACGTGTTCCGCTCGGGCGGCACGTACCTGGATTCCGATGCCGTGTTCGGCGTGCGCTCCTCGCTCATCGCCGACTGGAAGCGCCATGAGCCCGGCGTCGCGCCGGACGGAACGCGCATGGACGAACCCTTCTACACGCTCGACCACGACTTCGTGCTGAACAAGGCGCCACGGGATTGAAGGCATGGAAATCAAGCACATCGTCATGTGGCGCGTCGCCGGAGCCTCGGCCGCGGAACGAAGCGCGAACTGCATCGCGGTGCGCGATGCATTCGAAGGGCTGCGCGGCCGCATCCCGGGGCTCCTGGAGCTGGAAGTCGGAATCGATGTGAGCCGCATCGACTACGCCTGCGACGTGGTGCTCTGCACGCGCTTTCGCGATGCGCGCAGCCTCGAAGACTATGCGACCCATCCCGAGCACCTTCGCGTGAAGCGCGAACTCGGCAGCATCCGCACCGAGCGCCATCAGGTCGACTACGCCTGCTTGCCGGCGCCCTGATGCCGCTGCGAGCGCTCATGGAACAGGCCGAATATCAGCTCGCGCAGCCAGCGGTTGCCGCTGTCCTGGTGAAATCGCTCGTGCCACTGCTGCCGGATCTCGAAGGGCACGACCTCGAACGGCGCATTGACGATGTGCAGGTCAGTGCGCGACGCCACCATCGCCTGGGCGAGGCGCGCCGGTGCCGTCAGCAGCAGTCCCGACGAGGCGACGATCGAAGACAGGCCCAGTGAATGGGCGGCCGTCAGCACCACGCGCCGCCGATCGAGCGCGCCGGCTCGTTCCAGTGTCTGCTGCAATTGAAAGTCGGTCGTTCCATGGGGGCGGTACGCGATGTGTTCGGCCGCAAGATACTCGTCGAGACCAATGCTGTCGCGCCCGCCCAGGGGCGAGGCCCTGGACGTGAGCACGACGAATGTCTCGTCGAACAGCCGCTGCTGGTAGAACGACGGCCCTATAGGCTCCCAGCTGCCCAGGGCGATGTCGATTTGCCCGTGGAGCATGCGCTGGCGCGCCTCGGCAATGGGCACATCGACGGTCTCGAATCGCACCCCTGGCGCTATGCCGCGCGCGACCAGGAGCAGCTCCGACATCATGACCAGCTGCCCGATGTCGTTGACGGCAATTCGAAACGTGCGCCCGGATGTCTGCGCCTCGAAGGTCCTGCCCTGGTCGACCGCCTGCATCAGGCAGGCGAGGCCCTCCTCGATCGGGGTGATGAGCCGCTCGGCGACCGGCGTCGGGACCATGCCGTCGGTCGAGCGCACGAACAGCGCGTCGTTGAAGCGCTCGCGCAGGCGCTTCAGGGCATTGCTCATCGCCGACTGGGTCATCCCGAGGCGCTCGCCCGCCAGCGTGACGCTGCGCGTGGCGTAGATCGCCTGGAACGCCAGGAAGAGGTTCAGGTCGATGGTGTTGATGTTCACCGCGGCATCACTCGTTGTCGAGCACTTCCAGGTTGTCGTAGACCATGCGAAGCATGTCCCTCAGCGACTCGGCCTGCGCGAAGCTCAGCCCTGACAACGACACCCGCTCGTAGAGCTGCGCCAGCGGAATGATCCGCAGCGCGAGGTCGCGCCCCGCGTCGGTCAGGCTCAGGGCGAGCGCGCGGGCGTCTTCGTCCGACCGGTCGCGCACCAGGATGCCGCGCTGCAGCAGCCCGTCGACCACCCGCGAAAGCGTGGAGGGCTCCGTCGAGGTGTGCAGCGCCAGGTCGGACAGCCGCTGATGCGCCGCGTGGTGCAGTGCGACGCACACCCGCCACTCGGTCAGCGAGAGGTTGAACTGCTTGAGCTCCCTGCTGAACGATTGCCCCATCCTTGTTCCTGCGCGCGCAAGCAGGTAGGGGATTGCGCGCTCCAGGTCGTGCTGGGGCAATTTATCTGTAGATGCATTCAATTCACGCGCCAATTCCGCCGACGGACCGGGCCGCTCGGAGGAAGGTAGCGAGGAGGGTTTTCTCTTTGCCATGGCCGATCTTACAAACAATCATCGGTGCCTTCATAGCGTTAATACCTAGGCTTATTTGATTGCATTTGCAAATGTTTTCTTCTCCAATCAAGGCTCCAACCCCGAGATTCATCCGACCCTTCCTGGAGACCCCATGACAGATGCCGCGAACCCGTTTGCCCAACTCAATCACGTCGACCTCCCGGCCCCCGGCAGAAAATCGCCCGTGAAAGACGCGCCTCCGATCGAATCGATAGTTGCATCCGCAAGCGAATTGGTGCCGCTGCTTCGTTCCCGAGCGCAGCGCACCGAGCAGGATCGACGCGTTTCCGACGAAACCACGCGTGCCTTCCACGATGCGGGCTTCTTCAAGCTGATGCAGCCGGCGCGCTATGGCGGCTTCGAGTACGGATTCACCGCCTTCATCGATGTGGTGAGCGAACTGGCGCGGGGCTGCACCTCGTCGGCGTGGGGCTGCTCGCTGGGAGCCATCCACCAGTGGCTCGTCGCGACCTTTCCCGAGGAGGCACAGGACGACGTGTGGCGCAAGGACCCCGGCGCGATCGTCTGCGGTTCGTACGCGCCCGCGACGATGGCCGAGAAGGTCGACGGCGGCTACCTCGTGCAAGGCAAGTGGCTCTTCGCGTCCAACGTGGACAACTCTCAGTGGGCCTTGCTGGGCGTGCAGTTCCCGCCCGAGGAAAAAGGCGCGCCGCCGACTGCGGGCTTCCTGCTCGCCCCTCGGTCGGACTGGTCGATCGAGGACAACTGGCACGTCGCCGGCCAGGCGGGCACGGGCTCGAAGGCGGTCGTCATCGACAAGCCCGCCTTCATCCCCGGGCATCGCAAGCTCACGTTCGCCGAGGCCTCCTCGAACTGCCCGCCCGGCGCCAGCGTCAATGCGAATCCGATCTACCGCATTCCCTTTCTCTCGGCGGTGCCGGTCTGCCTCGTGTCGCCCATCCTCGGCACCGCTCAGGGCGCGGTCGACGAGCTGATCGAGCTGGCCGGCTCGCGCGTCACCCGCGGCGCGGTGGCCGGCGCAGGCAGCAGGCTGAGCGAGTTCTTCCCTGTGCAGTCCCGCCTGGCCGAGGCGTCGGCAAGCGTCGATGCGGCGCGGCTGCTGCTCTACCGCGACACCGCGCAGGTGGAGCAGATGGCGCTCGACGGCCATGTCATCAGCGTCGAGCAGCGCATCCGCAATCGCCGCGACCATGCCTTCGCCGCGCGCCTGTCGCGCGATGCCGTCGAGGCGGTTTTCGCCAGCGTGGGAGGCGCGGGCCTGTCGCTGAACCAGCCGATCCAGCGGATGTGGCGCGACGCCAATGCCATCTCGCGCCACATCAGCCTCAACTGGGACGCGGTCTCCTCCATGGTGGGGCAGTACCTGCTCGGCCTCGAGCCGAAGGGCCAGTACTGATCGAGGCACCGGCCATGTATTCCTGGGCTCTGATCACGGGCGACGCCGCCGAAACGGCCGATGCCCGCCAACTCCGGCAGGCGCTCGGCGCGTTTCCCACGGGGGTGTGCCTCGTGACGACCACCACGCCGGACGGCAAGCGCGAGGGGATGACGATCAACTCCTTCTCGTCGGTGTCGCTGGACCCGCCGCTGATCCTGTGGAGCATCCGCGACGACACGCGCAGCGCCGACGCGTTTCTTGCGGCGCGCTCCTTCAACCTCAGCGTCCTGGCTGCCGAGCAGCGCGACCTGGCCTGGCATTTCGCCAAGCCTGCGGCGGACAAGTTCGAGCGCTTCGGCGAAGCCTTCGCCCTTGCATCCAACGGATGCGCGCGATTGACGCGCAGCGTCGCGACATTCGAATGCTCGACGTATTCGCGCCACCAGGAGGGGGACCACACGATCATCCTCGGTCGCGTGGATCGCTTCTCGCGCACCGACACGCCGCCCTTGCTCTTTCATTCGGGGCAGATGGGCTCGCTGTGGGAGCTTGCGGAAACGCTGGCGAGGCCGCAGTAGCGTTGCGCGTGCGGCGGCGTGCCGAGGCGGCAGCGCCAGCTGCCTCAGCTGGCCGTGGCGCGCCGCAGCGCTGCGCGTGCCAGCAGGCGCGTCGAGTCGAGCGTCGGCAGCGCGGAGTTGCCGTCGCTCAGCACCAGCGGCAGCTCGGTGCAGCCCAGCGCCACGGCATCGCAGCCGCGCGCCTTCAGGTTTTCGATCATCCGCTGCAGCGCGGCCGTGGATTCCGGCCGGAACACGCCGCACACCAGCTCGTCCATGATGATGCGGCCGAGCTCGGCGCGTTCGCCGGCATCCGGCCGCACGGCGTCCAGCCCGGCGGCCGACAGCGCCTGCGGGTAGACCTCGCTGTCGACCAGCCAGCGCGTGCCCAGCACCCCCACGCGGCGAAAGCCCCGCGACAGCGCCTGCGCCGCGACCACCTCGGCGATGTGCAGCCATGGCAGCGGCGAGCGCGGCAGCACCAGGTGCATCGCCTGGTGGATCGTGTTGTCGGGGCAGACCAGGAAATCCGCACCGGCCGCCGCCAGCTTGCCCGCCGAGGACAGCATCAGCTGCGCGACGCCGTCCAGGTCGCCGCGGTCGAGGCAGTCCACATACGCGGCGAGCGAGTGGGTATGCATCGACACCTCCGGGTGCGCGTGGGCCGCGCCAAGGTGCGAGGCGCCTTCAACGCAGAGCGTGCGGTAGCAGAGCGCGGCGCCTTCGGCCGAGCAACCGACCACACCGATATGCAATGGCATGACAACTTCTCCTGAACGGGTGAATGGAAGATCGGGCGCGTCCACGGCTGTAGCGTTCATCGCCTGTGCGATACCGCCATGCCGGCCTGGCGATCGAGCCGCAGCGTCATCAGCGTCGCGATGGCCATCAGCAGGCCGACCACGTACCAGGCATGGTGGAAGTCCGCGAGCTGCACGGCCGGCGCGCCGCGCAGCGCCTGCGATGCGCCGAGCACCATCGCGCCCAGCGCCACGCCGAGCGCGAGCGACACCTGCTGCAGCATCGTGCCGAGCGTGCTCGCGCCGGCGCGCGATTCGTCGGGCACGTCGGCAAAGGCCAGCGTGTTGACCGCGGTGAAGTTCATCGAGCGCGCCATGCCCGCCGCGACGAGCAGCACGCACACCCACGGCAGCGGGTCGCCCGGCGACAGCAGCCCGCAGCCGAACAGCGTGGCGGCGCAGATCGCGCCGTTCACCGTCAGCACCCTGCGAAAGCCGAAGCGCCGCAGCACCGCCGTGGTGGCGCTCTTCATCACGAGGTTGCCGCCCATGTACACCAGCAGCATGGAGCCGGCCTGGAACGCGTTCATGCCGAAGCCGATCTGGAACATCAGCGGCAGCAGGAAGGGCGAGGCGTTGATCGCGACACGCGAGACGAAGCCGGCCGTCGCGGTGGCCAGCGCATAGGTCGGCACCGCCAGCGCGCGCAGGTCGAGCAGGGGCGCCGCCGTCCGCCGCGCATGACGCACCGCGGCGGCAGCCGCCACGGCGCCCAGGGCCAGCAGGCCGAGGGTGGTGGGCGAGCCCGGCTGCGGCCCGCCCAGGCGCGTGAGGCCTTCGACCAGCGCGGCCAGCGCGATGGCGGTGAGCACGAAGCCGGCCGCATCGAAGCGCGCCGGAGCCGCGTCGGTGCGGCGCGGAAACAGCCGCATGATCAGCCACAGCCCCGCGAGGCCCAGCGGCACGTTCAGCAGGAAGATCCAGCGCCACGATGCATGCGTGACGATGAGCCCGCCCAGCGGCGGGCCGATCACCGGCGCGATGAGCCCCGGCCAGGTGATGGTGCCGATGGCCTCGATCAGCCGGTGCTTCGGCGTCTCGCGCAGCACCACGAGCCGGCCCACCGGCGACATGAAGGCCGCCGCCGCGCCCTGCAGCACGCGCGCCGCGACGAACACCTCGAAGGTGGGCGCGAGCCCGCAGGCGAGCGAGGCCGAGGTGAAGGCGCCGACCGCGAGCGCGAACACCCGCCGCGCCCCGAAGCGCCCGGCGCACCAGCCCGCCGCCGGCACCAGCGCCGCCATCGCGATCAGGTAGACGGTGACGCCCAGGCTCGCGTCGAGCGCGCCCATGCCGAAGCCGGCGCCGATGGCCGGCAGCGCGGTGACGATGATGGTGGCGTCCAGCGTCTCCATGAAGAAGGCGGCCGCCACGGTGAGCGCGATGCGCTTCGAGGCGCCGTCCGTGGCCGCTGGCGGCTGCGCGGTGTCGTTCATGGAACCGAGTCTGACACCGTCCCGGGCCTAGGGTTTTCCCCGAGATGTCGATCCGGCAGATCGGACGGGCCCTGCCTGCGCCATCCGGATCGTCGGCGGGGCGCCGTTCGACCGTTCGTGAAAAGGTCCATCAAATCAAGGACTTGGCGCGCAGTCGACGCGCCCTTGGCGGTGGCATGTCGATTGCTCAATCACAAGGCCGGCCGTGCGCCCCGCTACGGAGCCTGGCCCGAATTGGAGACAAACCGATGAGCACCCCCATGGAACATCCCACCGCACCCAAACCCTTCTACAAGTCCCTGTACTTCCAGGTCATCACCGCCATCGTGCTCGGTGTGCTGCTGGGGCATTTCTACCCCGACACCGGTGCGTCGATGAAGCCGCTGGGCGACGGCTTCATCAAGCTGATCAAGATGATCATCGCGCCGATCATCTTCTGCACGGTGGTGGTCGGCATCGCCGGCATGGAGGACATGAAGAAGGTCGGCAAGACCGGCGGGCTGGCGCTGCTGTATTTCGAGATCGTGAGCAGCGTCGCGCTGGTGGTGGGCCTCGTCATCATCAACCTCGTGCGGCCCGGCGCGGGCATGAACGTCGACGTGAGCCAGCTCGACACCAAGGGCATCGCGGCCTACACCGGCCCGGGCAAGATGACCGGCACGGTCGACTTCCTGCTCAACATCATCCCGAGCACGCTGGTCGATGCCTTCGCCAAGGGCGAGATCCTGCAGGTGCTGCTGATCGCTGTGCTGTTCGGCTTCGCGCTGCACCGCTTCGGCGGGCGTGGCACGCTGGTGTTCGACGTGATCGAGAAGGGCTCGCACGTGCTCTTCGTGATCGTCGGCTACATCATGAAGCTCGCGCCCATCGGCGCCTTCGGCGCGATGGCCTTCACCATCGGCAAGTACGGCGTGAGCTCGCTGCTGCAGCTGGGCCAGCTGATGGCCACCTTCTACGCCACCTGCCTGTTCTTCATCTTCGTGGTGCTGGGGCTCATCGCGCGCTTCCACGGCTTCAGCATCTGGAAGTTCATCAAGTACATCAAGGAAGAGCTGCTGATCGTGCTGGGCACGTCGTCGAGCGAATCGGTGCTGCCGCGCATGATGGCCAAGCTGGAGAACCTGGGTGCGAAGAAGTCGGTGGTCGGGCTGGTGGTGCCCACGGGCTACTCGTTCAACCTCGACGGCACCTCGATCTACCTGACGATGGCGGCCGTGTTCATCGCGCAGGCCACCAACACCGACATGACGCTCACGCAGCAGCTCACGCTGCTGGCCGTGCTGCTGCTCACCTCGAAGGGCGCGGCGGGCGTCACGGGCAGCGGCTTCATCGTGCTGGCGGCCACGCTGTCGGCCGTGGGCCATGTGCCGGTGGCGGGCCTCGCGCTGATCCTGGGCATCGACCGCTTCATGTCGGAAGCCCGCGCGCTGACCAACCTGATCGGCAACGGCGTGGCCACGCTGGTCGTCGCCAAGTGGACCGGCGACCTCGACACCGTGCGCATGCACCAGCATCTGAACCAGGAAAGCACCGCCGAAGCCGACGAGCCCGAGCGCGTGCTCGACGCCGCCCAGGCGCACATGCCCGCCGGCCAGGCACGGCAGGCCTGACCCTGCCTTCGGCCCCGCCAGGGGCCATCGGGCTGCCACCGATGCGGACGGCCCGGCCTTGTGCAATAACGCTCCCATGATTTCAAGGGAGCCGGGCCTGCATTTCGATGGACCTTTCGACCACACGAGGGGATGGCGCGCCCTGCCGCGCTGGTGTGGCGCGCTGGCGCTGGTGGCCGTGGCCGCCTTCGCCGGCCAGCAGATCGCCATGCAGGCCGGCCTGGCGCGCCTGCGCGAGGCGGCCGAGCACCGGCTCGACATGCTCGCGACCGGGCTCGACGCCGACCTCGCCCGCTTCGACTACCTGCCCGCGCTGCTGGAGATGACGCCCGTCGTGCCGGAGCTGCTCGGCACGCCGTCGGACACGCGCCTGCGCGACGCGGTCAACCGCTACCTCGACGGCGTCAACGCCACGGCCGGCGCCGAGATGCTCTACGTGCTCGACGCCTCCGGCACCTCGCTGGCCGCGTCCGACTGGGACAAGCCCGGCACCACCGTCGGCCAGGACCTGTCGTTCCGGCCCTACGTGATCGACGCGCTGGGGCAGGGCCGGGGCCGCTTCTACGGGGTGGGCATCACCAGCAAGAAGCCGGGCTACTACCTGTCGTATGCGCTGCGCCGCGGCCAGTCCTCGCGCGGGGTGGTGGCCGTCAAGATCAACCTCGAGGAGGCCGAGCGCGCCTGGCGCAAGCTGCCCGGCGACGTGGCGCTGATCGACCAGCGCGGCGTGGTGATCCTTTCCACCCGCGAAGACCTCAAGTTTCGCCCGCTGCTGCCGCTCGATGCGCTGCAGCGCGCCGAGGTGCTGCGCTCGCGCCCCTACGGCGAGGCCAGCCTGCAGCCGCTGCGGTGGACGCAGAAGGAGGCGCTGGACCGCGACGTGCAGGTGATCTCGCTCGACGGCGTGGACCAGCTCGCGTCGGCGCGCATCCTGCGCGGCGCACCGTGGCAGCTGGTGGTGCTCGACGACCTCGCGCCGCTGCGCACCGCGGCACGCTACGCGGCGATCACCGCCAGCCTGGCGATGGCGGTGCTGCTGCTGGTGGCCGTCGCGCTGTGGCAGCGCCGCCGCGCGGTGCGCCAGAAGCTGGCCAGCCAGGCTGCGCTGCAGGCGGCGCACGACACGCTCGAATCGACCGTGGTGGCGCGCACCGCGCAGCTGCGCGCGGCGCAGGGCGAGCTGGTGCATGCCGGCAAGATGGCCGCGCTGGGCCAGATGTCGGCCGGCGTGGTGCACGAGCTCAACCAGCCGCTCACGGCCATGCGCACGCTGTCGGAAAGCGCCGTCATCCTGCTCGACAAGAACCGCATCGACGACGTGCGCGGCAACCTTCAGCGCATCCGCAACATGGTCGACCGGCTCGCGCGCCTGACCTCGCAGCTGCGCACCTTCGCCTACAAGGGCGAGGTGCCGCTGGCGCCGGTGCCGCTGTCGCAGGCGATCGCCGAAGCGCAGGCGATCGTCGCCGACGCCGCAAAGAAGCAGCGCGTGGCCATCGAGGTCGACGTGCAGCCCGCGGCGCTGAGCGCCATGGCCGAGGACGCCGCGCTGGGCAGCGTGCTCGCCAACCTGATGCGCAACGCCATCGACGCCATGCAGGACGCGCCGCTGCGCACGCTGCGGCTGGAAGCGCGGCCGAAGGAGGGGCGCGTGCTCCTTTCGGTGACCGACACCGGCCCGGGCATTCGCCCCGATATCCTGCCGCGCCTGTTCGAACCCTTCGTCACCGGCAAGGCCGCGGGTTCCGGGCTGGGCCTGGGGCTCGTGATCTCGGCACAATTGGTGCGCGCCATGGACGGCACGCTGCGCGCGGCCAACCTGGATGGCGGCGGCGCATGCTTCGTCATCGACCTGCCCGCCGCCATTGCCGTGATCCACAACCCGCCCGTACCCTCTCATTCACCCCCCCTTTCCACTGCACAACAGGAGTGACCCCCAAGTGAGCGAAGCCCCTGCCATCCGGGTGCTGCTGGTCGAGGACGACGAAGACGTCCGCATCAGCACGACCCAGGTGCTGACCCTGGCCGGTTTCGAGGTCGAATCCTTCGCGAGCGCCGAGCGCGCGCGCCCGCACATCGGCTTCGGCGTGCCGGCCGTCGTGGTCAGCGATGTGCGCCTGCCGGGCCTGAGCGGCACCGAGTGGCTGCCCGAGCTGCGCAACGTCGATGCCGAGCTGCCCGTGATCCTGGTCACAGGCCACGGCCACATCGCGATGGCCGTGCAGGCCATGCGCGAGGGTGCCTACGACTTCATCGAGAAGCCTTTCAGCTCCGAGCGGCTGGTGGCCATCGTGCGCCACGCCATCGAGCGCCGGCAGCTCAGCCTGCAGGTGCGCGCGCTGCGCGACGCGCTGGAAAACTGGCAGGGCATCCAGTCGGTGCTGATCGGCCGTTCGGCGCAGATGCAGCAGGTGCGCCAGACCGTGAAGACGCTGGCCGAGACCTCGGCCGACGTGCTGGTCTACGGCGAGACCGGCACCGGCAAGGAGCTGGTGGCGCGATGCCTGCACGACCACAGCGCGCGCCGCCGTCAGCATTTCGTGCCGCTCAATTGCGGCGGCCTGCCGGAGTCGCTGGCCGAGAGCGAGCTGTTTGGCCATGAGGCCGGCGCCTTCACCGGCGCCAACCGCGTGCGCGTGGGCAAGTTCGAATACGCCAGCGGCGGTACGCTGTTCCTCGACGAGATCGAGAGCATGCCGATGGCTGTGCAGATCAAGCTGCTGCGCGCGCTGCAGGAGCGCAGCATCGAGCGCATCGGCTCCAACAAGACCATTCCCTTCGACTGCCGCGTGGTGGCCGCGAGCAAGGACGACCTGAAGGCCATGAGCGACCAGCAGAAGTTCAGGGCCGACCTGTACTACCGCCTGGGCGTCGCCTTCATCGAGCTGCCGCCGCTGCGCGAGCGGCGCGAGGACATCCCGCTGCTGTTCGAGCACTTCACGCTGCAGGCCGCGAGCCGCTACGAGCGCCCCGCGCCGCTGCTGAGCAACGCGCAGCTGGCCGACCTGATGGCCTACGCCTGGCCCGGCAACGTGCGCGAGCTGCGCAACGTGGCCGACCGCTTCGTGCTGGGCCTGCTCGGCGAGCGCCTGACGCAGACGCGCGGCGGCAACGGCGCCGACGGCGTGCCGGCCTTGCCGCGCGGGCTGCCGCAGCAGGTGGAATCGTTCGAACGCGCGGTGATCGTCGAGGAGCTGCGGCGGCAGCACGGCGACCAGCCCGCCACGGCCGCCGCGCTCGGCATCGCGCGCCAGACGCTGCACGACAAGGTGCGCAAGCTCGGCCTGACGGTGGACGAGTTCAAGCCCGCGGCCTGACCGGCAGCACGGCCGCCGTCAGAAGGGTTCGACAGGCAGCGCGCGCTTGTGGGCGCTCCTGCGGTGCGTCGCAAGAATGATTCGGCGGGCTTCGGCCGACACCGGCTTGCCTTCGAGGAAGTCGTCGATCTGCTCGTAGGTGACGCCGAAGGCGTCTTCGTCGGGCTTGCCCGGCACCAGCGATTCGAGGTCGGCGGTCGGCACCTTGTAGACCAGCGCGTCGGACGCGCCCAGCAGTTGCGCCACCGCGCGCACGCGGCGCTTGTTGAGACCCGTGAGCGGCGTGATGTCGGCCGCGCCGTCGCCGAACTTGGTGAAGAAGCCCATCAGCGCCTCGGCCGCGTGGTCGGTGCCGATGACGATGCCGTCGTGCGCGCCGGCCACCGCGAACTGCGCGATCATGCGCTGGCGCGCCTTGATGTTGCCGAGCACGAAGTCTTCGTGCGCCGCATCGCGGAACGCCAGGTCGCCGGCCTTCAGCGCCGCGAGCATGCCGTCGGCGGCGGGGCGGATGTCGACGGTGATGGTGCGGTCGGGCTTCATCACTGCGAGCGAGGCCTGCGCCTCGGCTTCGTCCTTCTGCACGCCGTAGGGCAGGCGCATCGCGATGAAGGTGGCGTCGTAGCCCGTGGCGCGCAGCTTTTCGACGGCGCGCTGCGCGAGGCAGCCGGCAGTCAGCGAATCGACGCCGCCGCTGATGCCCAGCACCAGCGTCTTCAGGCCGGTCTGCTTCAGGTAGCCGGCGAGAAAGTCGACGCGCCGCTCCAGTTCGCGGGCGGCATCGAAGACGGGCGCGACGTGCAGCGCGGCGATGATCTCGCGCTGCGTGTCGTCGACGGGAGTGAGGTCCTGATTCATACGGCGATTCTTCCTTGCATTCTTTCAGTGGAACACCGCGGAACCGGCTTTGCCGGGCCGCAGGTGTTGCCCCCGGCAGGGGGGCGAAGCGACACGAAGCGCGCGAAGCCTGGGGGCGAGCTTAAAAATCCACGAGGCTGAGGCCGATGCTCAGGACGGTCCGCTTGCGGTTGTAGTCCACCAGCGTATCGCCATAGCCCGAGAACAGCTGCGTGTGGAAGCGCAGGTTGCTCTTGGTCGGGTCGCCGATGGCCTTGAGCCATTCGAGGCGCACCGAGCCGCGGCCGCTGTCGCGCAGGTTGTTGCGCACGGTCACGGCGAGCTGGTTGTCGCGGTTGAGGTTCCAGCGGCCGGTGAGCTCGGCGCGGCCGATGTAGTCGGAGATGTCGGGGTTGTCGTCCTTGGCGGCACTCTCGGAAACGCGCTTCCAGATGCGCCCGGTGATGGTGAAGCGGTCGTCGAGCTCGGCGCCGCCCATCAGGTAGACGCGGTTCCAGCTGCGCGACAGCGGCAGGGTCTGGCCGTTCGACTGGTGCACGATGCCAAGGCCCGAATAGCGCCAGCGCCAGCCCCCGGGCAGCTTGAAGTCGGTCGGGTAGACGTACATCAGCTCGGGTTCGTGGTCGGTGGTGCGGAAGGGCCGCGAGATGGCGCCGTTGAACAGCTGCCACGTCGACTGCTGGCTGTAGGCGAACCACAGCGAGTCTTTCCTGCTGGCCGGATCGTTCTGCGTGAGCATGCCCTGGGCGAGCTTGGTGCGCACCGACAGGCCGATGCGCATTTCGTTGGCCTGGTAGGCCACGGGGTCGGCGGTGTGGCCGGCCGAGGGCGAGGTCGGCGTCTCGGGTTTCTTGGTGGCGGCCGAGACCGACACGTTGAGCGGGCGGTAGCCGCGGAAGCCGAAGGTGCCGCAATCGGTGGCCTCCTCCAGTTCCCAGAAGCGCGAGAGCACCGAGTACTGGCGGTCGCGGCAGCCTTCGGTGGTGGCGACCGAGACGACGCGCGTGGCCGGGATCGAGGCGTCCACCGGAGGCTGGGTGTTCGCCAGCACGGGCGGCGCGGCGGGAACCGACACCGAGGGCAGCGTCTGCTGCTGCGACCAGCGGTCGAAGCAGGCCAGGCGCGCCTCGTTGTTGGCACCGAGTGCGGCGCACTGCTGCCAGGTGAGCTGGGCGTCGGCCAGCGGACTCGCGGGCTTGTCCACGGCCTGTGCGTGCGCCGTGGCGCCGCCGCCGAGGCAGGCGGCCACGGCCGCGAGCGCGGCCAGGTTGAAGTGAGGTTGTCGTCGTGTCGTCGTCATTGCTTTCCTTCCTGCGCGACTGTCTTGCTGAGCACGAACGGGTGCGTGCTCTCGTCCGCGGCGTTGCGCCACGTGCCCCTGAATTCGCGCCCGCACGAGCCGGCCTGCAGCTTGCCCGACCAGACGGCGCTGATGGCGCGGCCGTCCTGCGATTCGTCGATGGAGAGCGCGCCTTCGTCGTCCACGTCGCCCGCGAGTTGCGCGACCGCGGCTTTCGCAGGGTTGGCGCCGTGGCGTGTGATGGTTCCGCGCACGCCGTCGTAGTCGGGGTGCTTTCCGAGCTGCACGGCGGCCACGGCCGGCAGGCCGTCGAAGTGCGCATCCCAGCGGCCGTAGAGCGATTGCAGCGGGAGGTCGCGCGCGTCGGCGGGGCAGTCGGCGCTGCCCCGCACGGAGGCGCAGCCCGACAGCGAAAGAAGAACGGCGCCGGCCAGCAGCGCGGAAAAGCTGTTCGCCTTCATGACGCTGCCGCTGCCGCTGCCTTCGCCGCGTTGTCCTGTGCCTTGCGCGCGAACTCGGCGCGCAGCGCCTTGAGTTTCTCGCGCGGGTCTTCCTTGATGGTTGTCTTGTCGAGGCCCATCTCGGCGATGAAGCGGCTCGGCACGCAGGGCACCATCTCGCGGCCCTGCTTGCGCTTCTTGGTCCAGCTCACGGCCAGGCTGCGCTGCGCGCGCGTGATGCCCACGTACATCAGGCGGCGCTCTTCCTGCAGGCGCTGCAGCGTGTCGTCGCTCACCACCTTCTGGCGGCCGTTGTCGTCTTCGAGCTTGAAGGGTAGCAGGCCTTCGGTCACGCCGATCAGCATCACGTGCGGCCATTCGAGGCCCTTGGAGGCGTGCAGCGTCGAGAGCGTGACCACGTCCTGGTCCTGCTCGCGCTCGCTGATGGTCGACAGCAGCGAGATGGTCTGCGCCACTTCGAGCAGGCTCTTGCGCTCGGTCTCGACGTTGTCGTTGGCGCCCGAGGCATCGTCGAGCGTGCCGCCGGCGCGCTGCGACATCCAGTCGACGAACTCCAGCACGTTGGTCCAGCGCGAGGCCGCGGCGGCCTCGCTGTCCTCGCCGTCGTAGAGGTGCTTCTCGTAGTCGATCTCCTTCAGCCAGTCGAGCATGAAGGTGCGCGAGTCTTCGGCGCCCATGGTGCGGCGCGCGCGGTATTCCAGGTCGTTGATGTAGCGGCCGAACTCGTGGATGCCTTCGAGCGTGCGCTTGGGCATCACGCTCGGCAGCGAGGGGCTGAACAGCGCCTCGAACAGGCTCAGCTTGTACTGGCTCGCGAAGGTGCCCAGGCTCGCCAGCGTGGTGTGGCCGATGCCGCGCTTGGGCGTGGTGATGGCGCGCAGGAACGCGGGGTCGTCGTCGTTGTTGACCCAGAGGCGGAACCAGCCGCACAGGTCCTTGATCTCGGCGCGGTCGAAGAAGCTCTGGCCGCCCGACACCTTGTACGGAATCTGCGCCTTGCGCAGCGCCTGCTCGAACACGCGCGCCTGGTGGTTGGCGCGGTACAGGATCGCGAAGTCGCGGAACTCCTTGTACTGCTTGCCCTGCGCGATGACGTCGCCCGCGCGGATGCTGACGATGCGCGCCACCGCGCGCTCGGCCTCGTGCACTTCGCTGTCGGCATCGACGATGCGCACCGGCTCGCCTTCGCCGAGCTCGGAGAACAGCGTCTTCGGAAACAGCTTGGGGTTGGGGCCGATCACGTTGTTGGCCGCGCGCAGGATGGCGCTGGTGGAGCGGTAGTTCTGCTCCAGCTTGATGACCTTGAGCGTGGGGTAGTCGACCGGCAGCTTGCGCAGGTTGTCGAGCGTGGCGCCGCGCCATCCGTAGATCGACTGGTCGTCGTCGCCCACGGCGGTGAAGTGGCCGCGCTCGCCGGCCAGGGCCTTGAGCACTTCGTACTGCGTGGCGTTGGTGTCCTGGTATTCGTCCACCAGGATGTGGCGGAGCGCGGCCTGCCACTTGGCGCGCACCTCGGGAAATTCGTAGAGCAGCTTGAGCGGCATGCCGATCAGGTCGTCGAAGTCCACGCTCTGGTAGGCCGCGAGGCGCTCTTCGTAGCGCGCCATGATCTTCGCGGTGATGCGCTCGTTGTCGTCGGCAGCCTGGGCTTCGGCCTGCGCGGCGTTCAGGCCCATGTTCTTCCACTTGCTGATGGTCCACTGCCAGATGCGCGCGGTGGCCGCATCGGTGGTGCCGCCGGCGTCCTTCAGGATCTTGGTGACGTCGTCGGAATCGAGGATGCTGAAGGCCTTCTTCAGGCCGAGCACCGCGCCGTCTTCGCGCATCATGCGCACGCCCAGCGCGTGGAAGGTGCAGACCACGACCTTGCGCGCGTCCTTGCCGATCAAGTCCTTCGCGCGCTCGCGCATCTCGGCGGCCGCCTTGTTCGTGAAGGTGATGGCCGCGATGCGCTGCGGCTCGATGCCCGACTGGATCAGCCGGCCGATCTTGTGCGTGATCACCCGCGTCTTGCCCGAGCCCGCACCGGCAAGCACCAGGCAGGGACCATGCATGTAGTTGACCGCTTCTTGTTGCGCGAGATTGAGACCGTGAGACATGGGAGAAAAAGAACCGGGAAGGCCGCGAAGAAGGCCGTGGGGAACGGCTGGCGCAAAGCGGGCAATGATACGGGGCCGGCCTTTGCGGGGTTATAGCCCGGACACCCCCATGCAGCCCTGGAGCGGCCCGGCGACAGCGGACCGGTGCCGCCTGTAGTCCTTGTTACTTTCCCTTTCTTTGCGCCGAGCGCGGCCGCATCGCCCGCGTCGTCCACTGGACGACGGGGGACCGCCTTCTTCAGCTTTCCGCTCGCGGCGCGCGCGCTACGGGGTCAGCACGCCGAGCTTGTACGGATCGGCATCGGCGAGGCGCTCGCACTTCGAGAAGTCGCGGCCCTGCGTGCCGTCGCAGTAGTAGGTGTTGTAGACACGCCCGAAGAGCGTGGGACTGGCGGTGAAGAGCACGCCGTGGTCGGGCTGCCAGTTGTCCTTGGGCGGCGGGGCGCTCGCTTCCACCGGCTTGGCCGCCGACCCGGCGGTCGGCGTGAAGTCGGCCAGCGTCTTGTGGGTTTCGTCGCCGCGCCAGCGCACCGCGAGCTCGGCAGCCGTGGGCCGCGCCGCCACCGGCAGCAGGATGCCGTTGACCTGCGGGCCGTAGCCGAAGCGGTGCGTCCTGCCCGCCAGGAAGGCATAGGCACAGGCCGCCATGCACTGGCCGCGAACCTCGGTCTGCACGCCGCTCGCACGGATGGCGTCGGCAAAGGCGCCGGCCGCTTCGGCGGTGCCGCCGAACGAATCCTTGAAGACCACGACGTGCACCGTGCCGCTGGCCAGCTGCTCGGTGAATTCCTTGATGGCGGTGCCGTCGAGCATGCCCGACACCAGCAGCCGGCTGCCCTGCACCTCCAGTTCGGCCGCGCAAGCCGAAGGCACGCCCGCGATGCAGGCGAGGCTCGAAGCGAGCGAGAGGACCCAAACAGAGAAAGACGACGGTTTCACGGCGACCCTTGCCTTTGCGACGAGCGAGCTTGCTTGGAACACGATCCCCGCGGGGGGCTGGCGCAGTGACAGCTTGGCCAGCGCCGGGGTATGGCGTCAACTCTTTTTTCACAAATTTTCGGGTAGGCCGAGGCAGGCCGTAAGGCATAGCTATCGCTATCACTTCAGATGAATACTTGAGTTTGCAGATGAGCTGCTACAGTGTTTGCAAGTCAAAGATGTGAATGGAGCGCGCGATGGCAATTCTTTCTCGCATCCTGCTGTGGTTGGCCTGGCTCTTCGTGGTCGGCTGGTTCTGGCATGCAGACAGGTTCGGCACCGCCGCCGCGATAGCGCTCGCCGCGCTGAGCCTCGTGGTGTTCGCGTGGCCCGGGAGCATCGTGCGGCGCAGGCATGGCGAGCTGCGCTACGTCGACATGGGCAAGGAGCCCGTCGGCCACCACTGAAACCGCGGCTTCAGGGTCGCTGGCGTTCCAGGTTCAGATGCTGTGCGGGTCGACGTCGACCAGCCAGCGGATCACGCCCTTGCCCTCGGGCGTGCGCCGCAGTTCGTGCAGCAGCGGCTGCCAGCCCGCCAGCAGGCGCTGCAGCGCGGCGCGTGAGGGGCTTTCGATCAGCATCTGCGCACGCTCCACATTCGCCACGCGCTGGATCGCCAGCGGCACGGCCGGGTAGCGCGTGACGAGCTCGGCACTCGGCAGCGCCTCGGCCTTGTCCGCGGCCGTGTTCAGGAAGCCCTGCGCCACCGGCTGCTCGCGCGCGTCGGCCCGCAGCAGCGCCTGGAATGCGAACGGCGGCATGCCGGCGGCGCGGCGCTCGTCGAGCTGCTGCTGCGCGAAGCTGGCGTAGTCGTGCCTGCGCAGCGCCATGAACAGCGGGTGCTGCGCATGGTGCGTCTGGATCCACATCTCGGCCTTGGCGCCTTGCGCGGCGAGGTAGGCGGCGTCGCGGCCTGCGCGGCCGGCCGACTGCATCAGCAGGCTGAACAGCCGCTCAGGCGCGCGGAAGTCGCTGGAGAACAGCGCACCGTCGGGGTTCACCGCGGCCACCAGCGTGATGCGGCGGAAGTCGTGGCCCTTGGCGATCATCTGCGTGCCGACCAGCACGTCGACCTCGCCCGCGTGCACGGCCGCGAGCTGCGATTCGAGCGCGCCCTGTTTCTTTGTGCTGTCGGCGTCGATGCGCGCGATGCGCACCGCACTGCCGTCCGGGTGCTTCACGCCTGCGAACAGCTCGGCCAGGTGTTCTTCGAGCCGTTCCGTGCCGCGGCCCACGGGCGCGATGTCGGGGTTGCCGCAGGCCGGGCAGGCGCGCGGCACGCGCTCGGTGAAGCCGCAGTGGTGGCAGCGCAGCGTGCGGTCGATCTTGTGGAACACGCGGTAGGCGCTGCAGTGCGGGCACTCGCTCTTCCAGCCGCAGTCGCCGCAGGCCAGCACCGGCGCATAGCCGCGCCGGTTCAGGAAGATCATGCTCTGCTCGCCGCGCGCGATGCGCTGGCCGATGGCGTCGAGCAGCGCGGCGGAAATCACCGTTTTCGGCGGCTGCAGGTTCATGTCGACGAGCCGCACGGCGGGCAGCTCACCGGCGCCGATGCGCGAGGGCATGGCCAGCCGCACGTAGCGCCCGCCCGGGTCGTCGCCCTCGGCGGGCCGGCTCTGGTGCCAGCTCTCGAGCGAGGGCGTGGCCGAGCCCAGGATCACCTTGGCCTTCTCGCGCTGGCCGCGCCACACGGCGAGGTCGCGCGCCGAGTAGCGCGCGCCTTCCTGCTGCTTGTAGCTCGGGTCATGCTCCTCGTCGACCACGATGAGCTTCAGCCCCGGGATCGACGCGAACACCGCCATGCGCGTGCCCAGCACGATGCGCGCGGCGCCGCCGTGCGCCGCCAGCCAGCTCGCGAGCCGCTGCGGATTCGTCATGCCGCTGTGCAGCGACACCACGGCCTCGTCGCCGAAGCGGGCCTTGAAGCGGGCTTCGAGCTGCGGCGTGAGGTTGATCTCGGGCACCATCACCAGCGCCTGCGCCTCGGGGTCGCGCGCGAGCAGGTCGGCCACGCAGCGCAGGTAGACCTCGGTCTTGCCGCTGCCGGTGCTGCCGACCAGCAGGAAGGTGCCCGTTTCTGCCTCGATGCGCGCCAGCGCGGTGGTCTGCTCCGCGCTCAGCGCGATCAGGTTGGCGGATTCGGCCGTCTCGGCCACCGGCCCGGCCGCCGTCCCGCGCTTGAGCCGGCGCGCCAGCTGCGCGGTCGACAGGTCGCGCAGCTGCGGCGGCAGCGCGGCCAGCGCGATCTCGCCGATCGAGCGCTGGTAGTAGCGCGCGGCGAAGGCCACCAGGTCGCGCCAGGCCTCGCCCAGCGGGGCCAGTGCGTCGAGCGCCGCGCCCACGGGCTTCAGCGCCATGTCGGGCTCGACGCCCGCCAGCGAAACCGGCTCGTTCCAGACCACGCCCAGCACCTCGCGCTTGCCCAGCGGCACGCGCACCAGCGTGCCCGGCACCAGCGGCTCGGTGCCGGCGTAGCTCAGCAGGTCGCCGAGCGCGGCATGCGCGGGCGTCTGCACCGCGATGTCGAGCCGCCACGGCAGGGCCGGCGAAGCGCCGTCCGTCGTCTGGTGAGCCCCGCCGAGGGGTGAGCCGGCTGTGGAGATGAGCGGTCCTTCTTGGAAAGGTTTGTTAATGCGACTTTGAGCAAAAGCGCTTAAGTCATTGATTTGTCTGGGCTTTGAGGCCCATCCAGAGTTTCTGTGGATAACTTTGTTGACAAGCGGGCTCGACTCGCTGCGAGGCCTTGAAAATCAAGGCTCTGGCTGGAATGCCCGGAAAAAAAGCAAAGTTCAAATCCTATATAAATCAACAACTTAGCTTCGCTATTTCTTTAGGAGCAAAGAAAGAGGCCGTTCAGATAATCTTGCGCGGTGCAACACCTGTTTTGTGCATAAGTCAGCGCCGATAGACCGTTTTTGTGCTTGACAAACGGCTGCAAACCCACTTTCGGGCAGGTCCGGCGCCATCGCTGGCCCGCCTCGGGTGACGACTTCAACCGCGCAGCGCGCGCGACTGGGCGTGCACCGCCTGCACCAGCGCCGCCACATGCTCCGGTGGCGTGAACTGGCTGATGCCATGGCCCAGGTTGAAGATGTGGGTCGGGCCCTTGGCGTTGCGGTCGGCGTGAGGCTTGCCGAAGGCGTTCAGCACCTTCGCCACCTCGGCCTCGATCTGCGCGGGCGGCGCGAACAGCACGTTGGGGTCGATGTTGCCCTGCAGCGCCTTGGCCTTGCCGTCGGTGCCTTCAGCGATCTGCCTGCGCGCGGTGGCGAGGTTCACGGTCCAGTCGACGCCCAGCACTTCGCAGTCGAGCTCGCGCATGGCGTCGAGCCACAGGCCACCGCCCTTGGTGAACACGATGCGCGGCACGGGCTGGCCGTCGGCGCCGGTGCGTTTGAGGCCTGCCAGCACGCGGGCTGTGTAGGCGAGGCTGAATTCCTGGAACGCGCCGTCGGCCAGCACGCCGCCCCAGCTGTCGAACACCATCACGGCCTGCGCGCCGGCGTCGATCTGGGCGTTGAGGTACGTGGCCACCGAGTCGGCATTCACGGCCAGCAGGCGGTGCATGAGGTCGGGGCGGCCGTACAGCATGCTCTTCACGAGCCGGTAGTCGCTGGAACCCGCGCCTTCCACCATGTAGCAGGCCAGCGTCCACGGGCTGCCCGAGAAGCCGATCAGCGGCACGCGGCCATCCAGCGCCTTGCGGATCGAGGCCACGGCATCGAACACGTAGCGCAGCTTGTCCATGTCGGGCACTTCGAGCGCGGCCACGGCCGCCTCGTCGCGCACCGGGTGCGCGAAGCGCGGGCCCTCGCCGGCTTCGAACGACAGGCCCAGGCCCATCGCGTCGGGCACCGTCAGGATGTCGGAGAACAGGATGGCCGCGTCCAGCGGGTAGCGCGCCAGCGGCTGCAGCGTGACCTCGGTGGCGTAGTCGGTGTTGGTGGCCAGCCCCATGAAGCTGCCCGCCTTGGCGCGCGTGGCGACGTACTCCGGCAGGTAGCGGCCGGCTTGGCGCATGAGCCAGACGGGTGTGTGGTCGGTGGCCTGGCGCCAGCAGGCTCGCAGGAACGTGTCGTTTTGCAGGGGGGCGAAAGGCATTCCGCGATTGTCGCAGGGGTGTGTCCCGGGTCCCCGCAGCCCGGCCTATCGCCTATCGATGCGCTCAGACCACCGGCACGCGCCGCGCATCGGCCGGGTCCACGTTGCGCCGGTACAGCAGCAGCGTCGCAATCAGCCCGCACACCGCGGCGGCCGTCATCCACAGCCCCGGCGCGCCCTTGTCGCCGGTCATCTCGATCAGCCCTGTCGCGATCGCCGGCGTGAAGCCGCCGAACAGCGCCGTCGCCAGGCTGTACGCGAGCGAGAAGCCGGCGGTGCGCACGTTCACTGGCATCACCTCGGTGAGCGCCACGACCATCGCGCCGTTGTAGCTTGCGTAGAGGAACGACAGCCACAGCTCGACCTCGAGCATGCGTACAAAACTCGGCGCGCCGACCAGCCACTTGAGCGACGGGTACGCGGTCAGGATGGTCAGCACCGTGAACAGGATCAGCAGCGGCTTGCGGCCCACGCGGTCCGACAGCGAGCCCATGATCGGCAGCCAGATGAAGTTGGAAATGGCCACGCACAGCGTGACGATCAGCGCGTCGGTCGTGCTCAGGTGCAGCACGGCCTTGCCGAAGGTGGGCGTGTAGACGGTGATCAGGTAGAACGACACGGTGGTCATCGACACCAGCATCATCCCGGCGAGCACGAGGCCCCAGTTGGCGATCATCGACTGGAAGATCTCGCGCGCGTCGGGCCGGTGCTTGCGCGCCATGAACTCCTCGGTCTCCTGCAGCGAGCGGCGGATGATGAACAGCGCCGGCACGATCAGGCAGCCCACGAAGAACGGAATGCGCCAGTAGAAGTCGCCGATCTCCTGCGGCGTGAAGGTCACGTTGAGCCAGTAGCCGAGCGCAGCCGCCACGACGATGGCCACCTGTTGGCTGGCCGACTGCCAGCTCACGTAGAAGCCCTTGCGGCCCGGCGCGGCCATTTCCGACAGGTACACCGACACGCCGCCCAACTCCACGCCGGCCGAGAAGCCCTGCAGCAGCCGGCCGACCAGCACCAGCAGCGGCGCGACGAGGCCGATGGTGGCGTAGGAAGGTACGCAGGCGATCAGCAGGGTGCCGACGGCCATCAGCGCGAGCGTGACGATCAGGCCCTGGCGGCGGCCGACGCGGTCGACATACGCACCGAGAAAGATCGCGCCCAGCGGCCGCATCAGGAAGCCCGCGCCGAAGGTCATGAACGTGAGCATCAGCGAGGCGAACTCGTTGCCCGCGGGGAAGAACGCCTTCGAGATCTGCGTGGCGTAGAAGCCGAACAGGAAGAAGTCGAACATCTCCATGAAGTTGCCGCCGGTCACGCGCAGGACGGTGGCGAACTTGGAGGAAGAGGCGGAGGAGGCGTGGGCGGCCGTGCCCGTTTGCGCGGCGGTGGGCGCAGGATTCATCTGGTTGTCCCCTTGGGCGATATTGGCGATGTGCTCGCCCGAGGGTAGGTGGGCTTCCCGACCGCTGGCTGACTGTGCGAGTCAGGTAGCTGTCACCGGCAGCGTCACGCGCGAGGCCCGGGCCCCGAGGACGAGGACGCTCCATGTCACATCTGCGCGGCCTAGCATGTCCTCGCGCTGGCCTAGAAACCGGCGCCGCAGACCGTGCGCTTCGGCAAGCTCGCAGGTCTCCTGAGCCGACACCTCGAACATCCGCCGGCCCGCGGGCACGGGGCCATGGCGCAGCGACATTGCAATCTGCCCGCCGTCGGCCACCAGTCCGGCAAGGGCCGCCATCGCGGCGCGGCGTTCCGCGTCGTCGAGGTGCATCCAGACGGCGGTCAGCAGGATCAGGTCGTATCGCTCGCCGAGCGCCCGGGTGCGATGCAGGCCGGGCAGGTGGTCGTCGACCCACTCGATGGGCAGCGCGGCGTGGCGGCGCAGGCCTTCGGCGCGGAGTTCGGCGGTCGGTTCCACGGCCACGACCCGGTGGCCCAGCGCGGCCAGCGCCGCCGCGTCGCGCCCGGCGCCGGCGCCGATGTCGAGCACGCGGGCCGGCGGCGGGGGAAAGAGATGCAGCACCTCGCGGTGTACGTCGGCGAAGCGCAGGCTTTCGTACTGGGTGGCCAGCGCCGCGGCGTTGGCTCCGTATCCGGCGGTGCCCGGGACTTGCGCCATCCGGGTCGGGCTCAGGTCTTGTACTTGATCGAGCAGCCGTAGGGCCGCGTGCTGGCGGCCGAGATCGGCTTGCCGCCGAAGGCCTCGCCCAGTGCCTGGTTCACGTAGTTGGTCGCGGTCTTGATGTCGTCCGCCCGCGCCGAGGCGATGCTGTCGATGCCGCCCGCGTACACCAGCGTGCCCTTGGGGTCGATGATGAAGATGTGCGGCGTGGTGCGCGCGCCGTAGACTTGGCCGATGACGCCGTCCTCGTCCATCAGCACGGCGGTGGGCGCGGCCTTCTGCGACTTCATCCAGGCGTCGAGCGCCTCGGGCTTGAGGTAGTCGGTGGCGGCGCGCTCGGTGGAATTGATGGCCAGCCACACCACGCCCTTGTCGGTCGCGGCCTTCTGGGTGGCGGGCATGTTGCCGCTGCCGTAATGCTTGCGCACGAAGGGGCAGCCGGGGTTGGTCCATTCGAGCACCACGAACTTGCCCGCGAAATCGGACAGCTTGTGCTTGGCGCCGCTGGTGTCGACGGCGATGAAATCGGGCGCCTGCTGGCCCACCGCGGGCGCGGCGGCGGCATTGGTACCCATCAGGAAGGTGGCGCCGAGCGCCACGGCGGCGGCAACGACCGCACGGCGGGAGGCCCGGCTCAGTGCGGCGCGGGCATGGCGCGCGGCACGGCGGGAGCGCGAGTCTGTGGTTGGCGAAAGAGACATGGCCAGCTTGAACTCCAGAACAAATTCCAAACAACAACTGCAGCTTAGAACGGTTTCTTCAAGTGCATGTGACAACCCATGTCACGCTGGTGGTCAAAGCGCGGCGAGGGCGGCGCGGACTTCGTCCTTGCCCAATATCTCGGTCAGCACGACGGGCGGCTTGCCCGGCGCCTGCAGCACGTACACCGGCACGCCGCTGCGGCCCAGCGCGGTGAGCGCGGCGGTGATGGCGGGGTCGCGCCGGGTCCAGTCGGCGCGCAGCATGGCGACCTTCTTCGCGTCGAAGTCGGCCAGCACCGCGGCATCGGAGAGCGTGCTCTTCTTGTTGTACTGGCAGGTCACGCACCACGCAGCGGTGAAGTCGATGAACACCGGCTGGCCGGCGCCCGACAGCTCGGACACTCGCTCGGCGGACCAGGGCTGCCAGCGCTGGCCGGCGGTGCCGGATGCCGCCGCCAGCCGGGCCGGCTCCACCACCTGCAGCACATTGCGGCCGATGGTGGCGGTCAGCACGGCCGTGAAGCCGATCAGCACGGTGGCGATCACGACCCGCGTGCGCCCGCGCAGCGTGAGCGCCCAGACGATGGCGGCCAGGCACACCAGCAGCGCGAGCAGCGTGCCCGCGCCGTCGATGCCGCTTTGCTGGCCCAGCACCCACACCAGCCACGCCACGGTGGCGAACATCGGAAAGGCGAGCAAGCGGCGCAGCGTGCCCATCCACGGGCCGGGCTTCGGCAGCAGGTACGCCACGGCGGGCACGAAGCCGGCCACGAGGTACGGCAGCGCCAGCCCGAAGCCCAGCGCCGCGAACAGCAGCAGCGCCTGGCCGGCCGGCAGGCCGATGGCGAAACCCAGCGACACGCCCATGAACGGCGCGGTGCAGGGCGAGGCGATGACCACGGCGAGCACGCCGGAGAGGAAGTCGTTGGCCAGCGGGTGCTTGGCCTGCGCGCTGCACACCGACGAGGGCGCCGCGCGGCCGAACTCGAACACGCCCACGAGGTTGAGCCCGATCAGCGTGAACAGCGCCGCCAGCGCAGCGACCACGCCCGGCGACTGCAGCTGGAAGCCCCAGCCCAGCCCGGCGCCGGCCGCGCGCAGCGCCAGCATGCCGCCGCCCAGCGCGAGGAAGGACAGCATCACGCCGCCGGTGTAGGCCAGCCCGGCCTTGCGGTGCGCGCTGGCGTTGCCCGCCTGCCGCGCGAAGCCCAGTACCTTGATCGCGAGGATCGGGAACACGCAGGGCATGAGGTTGAGCAGCAGGCCGCCGATCAGCGCGCCCAGCAGCGCGGCCATGAAGGTGGTCGAGGAGGGCGCCGGAGCATCGCCGGCCGGGGCTGTTGCCTTGGCCGCATTGGCGGTGAGCGCAGCCTGCAGCGCCGGCGACACCTCGGCGCGCGGCGCAGCGCCTGCCGGCCAGGCGCCCGTGACCGGCGCTTCGGCGCGCCAGGCCACCGGCTGGCCGGCCTGCCGGTCGGCCTCGGCCAGCGCCACCACCACCGGCATCACCGTGGGGCTCGCGCTGCGCTGATCGGCCAGCGGCAGCGTCGCCGTCCAGGTGCCGCCCTGCCAGGATTGGGTCCAGTCCTTGCCGGAGACGGCCGCGGTGCGGATCACCTCGGGGGTCTCGGGGAAGAAGCCCAGCGTCTTGCCCTGCACGGCGGCGGGCAGGCCTTCGAGGCGCACTTTCAGGTTGTGGCCATCGACCTCGATGGTGCCGGCCTTGGCCAGCGGCTGCGGCTGGGCCGCCAGTGCGGCGTCGAACTCGGCCTTGTGCAGCGCGGTCGAGCCCTGCAGCGGCAGGGGCAGCGTGAACGTGCCTTCTTCGGGGATGCATTCCTTACGGCAGACCAGCCAGGAAGCCTTGAGCCGGATGTCCATGGCCGGCGTGCCGCCGCCCAGCGCCACCGGCGGCTTGTAGAGCGTCGACACCTCCAGCGGCACCGGCAGCAGCACGGTGTTTTCGTAGCCGTAGTTGGCGAGGTTGCCGACCGGGATCTTCGTCGGCACCGGCCAGGCGATCTCGCCGGTGGACACGCCGGCCGGCAGCGTCCACGCCATCTCGGTGGGCAGGCCCGAATCGCCGGCGTTCTTCCAGTAGGTGTGCCACTCGGGCTGGTGCGTGATCTGCAGGCCGACCCAGACCGGGGCGCCGGGCGCCACGCCGTCGGGGGCGTGGGCGATCAGTTCGGCGCGCACGTGGGGGGTGGTCACCACGGCGCCTGGTTTGGAAGCCAATTGCGCCGCAGCCGGCATGCTGGCTGCGGAGATTGCTATCAGAAGCGTAGCGAAATGGATGCGCGAAAAGATCATGCCGTCAGTCGGAGCATTCAATGGGGGCGAAGTTCCGGGCCGTTTCAGGCCGCCGCAGGGGCCCAGCCCAGCACCACGCGGCGGCTGTTGGCGCTCTTCTTCTCGATCTTGGTGACCATCACCGCCCCGATCTCGGAAGTGTTTGCAACATGCGTGCCGCCACAGGGCTGGAAGTCGATCTGGGCATCGCCGTCGCCGCCGATGCGGATGGTGCGCACCGTGCCCGTGCCGCGCGGCGGCTGCACGCTCATGCTCTTGACCAGCGCGGGGTTGGCGTCGAGTTCCTCGTCGGTGATGGCGCCCACGGTCAGCGGATGGGCCGCTTCGACCAGTTTCGCGAGCCCGGCGGTCAGCGCTTCCTTGTCCAGCGGATCGGTCATGTGGAAGTCGATGCGTGCGTATTCGGGCGTGATGGAGCAGCCGTTCACCGGCACCGGCACGAGGTGGCACAGCAGGTGGGAGGCGGTGTGGAAGCGCATCAGGCGATGGCGGCGCTCCCAGTCGAGGCGGGCGGTCACGGTGTCGCCGGGCTTCAGCGCGGCCAGCAGGTCGGCTTGTTCCGGGGCGGGCACGTGCACGAATTCATTCGTCGGCTGGCCTTCTTCGTTCCTGGCCTTGCGGGTGTCGGCAATGACCAGTTCGCGCCCGTCGGCCAGCGCCAGCACGCCGGTGTCGCCGGCCTGTCCGCCGCCCAGCGGATAGAACACCGTGCGGTCCAGCACGATGCCGGTTTCGTCGATGCGCAGGACGCGGGCGTCGCAGGTGCGCAGGTAGGCGTCGGCTCGGAACAGGTCGTCGGTCATCCGGCGATGGTAGCGGCGATGCGCAAATGAGGTGCGCCCACGCCAGAAAGCGCCCGTGGCCGACAACCCCGGGGCTGCCCGGCTGGGGATCATCCGGTGCATGCGGCACCCGGCCGCGCAAGGAATACGCATGACAGCACCGCAGCAAGCATCCGCACTGGCCCTGGCCGCCGCGCTGCTGCTCGTCGCCGGCTGCGGCGAGACCGCCAAGCTGGCCCCGGAGCTCACGACCGGCCCTCGCCCGCAACTGGCCCAGCCGAACAAGACCCTGATTCCCACCGTCAACGTCGCGACCGCCGTCGGCTGGACCGACACCGCCTCGCCCATCCCCGCCGAAGGCCTGCAGGTGACGGCGCTGGCACGCGGCCTCGACCATCCGCGCTGGGTCTATACCCTGCCCAACGGCGACATCCTCGTGGCCGAGAGCAACAAGCCGCCCAAGCCGGGCGGCAGCAGCGACGGCGGCAGCGGCGTGGTCGCGAAGGTGCGCAACTGGGTCATGGGCAAGCTCATGGCCCGCGCCGGCGCGGGCGTGCCCAGCGCCAACCGCATCACCCTGCTGCGCGACGCCGACGGCGACGGCCTCGCCGAGGTGAAGCAGGTGTTCATGACCAACCTGATGTCGCCGTACGGCATGGCGCTGGTCGGCAACGAACTCTTCATCGCCAATGCCGACGCGCTGGTGAAGGTGCCGTATACCGAGGGCCAGACCTCCATCAGCGCCAACCCGACGCTGGTGACGCAGCTGCCCGCCGGCATCAACCACCACTGGACCAAGAACGTCATCGCCAATGCAGACGGCAGCAAGCTCTATGTGACGGTCGGCTCCAACAGCAACATCGGCGAGAACGGCCTCGCGGCTGAAGAGGGCCGTGCCGCCATCTGGGAAGTCGACACGAAGAGCGGCGAGAAGCGCCTGTTCGCGAGCGGCCTGCGCAACCCCAACGGCATGGGCTGGGACCCGGACACGAAGGCGCTGTGGACCGTGGTGAACGAACGCGACGAGATCGGCAGCGACCTCGTGCCCGACTACCTCACCTCGGTGAAGGACGGCGCCTTCTACGGCTGGCCCTGGAGCTACTACGGCGGCATCGTCGACGCCCGCGTCACGCCGCAGAACCCCGAGATGACGGCCAAGGCCATCGCGCCCGACTACGCGCTGGGCGCGCACGTCGCGCCGCTGGGCCTGGCGTTCTCGCGCCCGGGCGGCATGCCCGAGCAGTTCGCCAGCGGCGTCTTCATCGGCGAGCACGGCTCGTGGAACCGCAAGCCCAAGTCGGGCTACAAGGTGGTGTTCGTGCCCTTCATCGGAGGCAAGCCCAGCGGACCGCCGGTCGATGTGCTGACCGGCTTCCTGACCGCCGACGAAAAGGCGCAGGGCCGGCCGGTGGGCGTGGCGCTCGACAAGGGCGGGGCACTGCTGGTGGCCGACGATGTCGGCAACGCCGTGTGGCGGGTGTCGAGGGCGAAGTAGCTTTCTTCAGCGCTGCGGTCGGGCGATGCGGTAGAGCCTGTGCCGGCGCAGTGCGTGTCCTTCGGGCACCAGCGGATGGTCGAAGGCGCCGGCCGCGTCTTCGTTCATGCCGATGCGCTCCATCACCGCGCTCGAGCGCGTGTTGTTCCAGGCGGTGAAGGCGACGATCTCGTTCAGCCCGATCCGCTCGAAGCCGACCTGCAGCGCAGCGCGTGCGGCCTCGCTCGCGAAACCCTGGCCCCACCAGCCGCGCCCGAATCGCCAGCCGATCTCGACGCACGGCGAGAACGCAAGCGTGACCGCCGGTGAGTTCAGGCCGGTGAAGCCCATGAACCCGCCGGACGCCTTGTGCTCCACCGCCCACAAGCCCCAGCCGTTTTCCGCGAAGCGCGCGCGGATGCGATCGGCCAGCGCATCGCTGTCGGCGCGCGTGGGCAGCGGCAGCAGGAACTCCATCACCTGCGGGTCGCAAGCCAGCGCGAAGAAGGGCGCCAGATCGCTCTCGCGCCACTGGCGCAAGCGCAGGCGCGGAGTGTCGAATTCGATGGGGTCGGCGGTCATGCACCCATTGTGTCGCACGGTATATATGTCACGACGTGATATATTTCGGCCATTCCGGCATCTCCCATCGCCATGGCTTCCACCCCCCGCAAGCTCGCCAAGAAAGACTTCGAGGCGCTTTCCCAGTTCCGCTACCAGATGCGCCGCTTCGAGCGCTTCTCCGAGCGCGCCGCGCAGGCCGAGGGCCTCACGCCGCAGCAATACCTGGTGCTGCTGCACATCAAGGGCGTGCCCGGCCGCGACTGGGCCTCGGTGGGCGAGATCGCCGAACGCCTGCAGCTGCAGCCGCACGGCGCGGTTGCGCTCGTCACGCGCTGCGAAGCGCTCGGACTGGTGCAGCGCCGGCCCAGCGAAACGGACCGCCGGCAGGTCGAGGTGCACCTGCTCGCCGAGGGCGAGAAGCTGCTGCTGCGGCTGGCCGAGCTCCACCGCGCGGAACTGCGCTCGCTCAAGGGCGTGTTCGACGTGCCGCAAATCGATCTTCCGGAAATTCCATGAGCTCCAAAGCCAACTCCCATGCGCCGCGCGGCGACTTCGCGCTCAACACGCGCCTCATGCGCATCACCGTCATGGCGGCCGTCATCGGCGCCGTCAGCACCGTGGCCGCGCGCGTGCTGCTCGACCTGATCCGCTTCTTCACCAACCTGTTCTTCTTCCAGACTTTCTCGCTGGCCGACCGTTCGCCGGCCACGCACACGCTGGGCGCCTGGGTCATCGTGGTGCCGGTGATAGGCGGTCTGATCGTCGGCCTGGTCGCGCGCTACGGCTCCGACAAGATCCGCGGCCACGGCATTCCCGAGGCCATCGAGGCGATCCTGTTTGGCAAGAGCAAGATGTCGCCGAAGGTCGCGCTGCTCAAGCCGCTGTCCTCGGGCATCGTGATCGGCAGCGGCGGCCCGTTCGGCGCCGAGGGGCCGATCATCATGACCGGGGGCGCCATCGGCTCGCTGATCGCGCAGCACTTTCATCTCACGGCGGCCGAGCGCAAGGCGCTGCTGGTGGCGGGCGCCACGGCCGGCATGACGGCCGTGTTCGGCACGCCCGTGGCGGCGGTGCTGCTGGCCGTCGAACTGCTGCTGTTCGAACTGCGCCCGCGCAGCCTGCTGCCGGTGGCCGTGGCCTGCGCGGTGGCGGGCTTCGCGCGGCCGTTGCTGATGGACGCCGGCCCGCTGTTCCCGCTGCAGACGGCCGTGCCCGGCCCGCTCGCCATGCTGTCGTGCGTGATCGCCGGCGTGCTGTGCGGCGCGCTGTCGGCGTCGTTGTCGATCTCGCTCTACAAGGTGGAAGACTGGTTCGGCAAGCTGCCGCTGCACTGGATGTGGTGGCCCGCCATCGGCGGCCTCGCGGTCGGCATCGGCGGCTGGCTGCAGCCGCGCGCGCTGGGCGTGGGCTACGACGTGATCGGCGACCTGCTGCACAACCACCTCGCGCTCGGCGTGGTGATCGCGCTGCTGGCGGTGAAGGCCGTCATCTGGGTCATCTCGCTGGGCTCGGGCACCTCGGGTGGCGTGCTGGCGCCGCTGCTGATGATGGGCGCCGGCCTGGGCGTGGTGCTCTCGCACATCCTGCCGGGCAACGACCCGATGCTGTGGCCGCTGGTCTGCATGGCGGCCACGCTGGGCGGCGTGATGCGTGCGCCGCTCACTGCCACCATCTTCGCCTTCGGGCTCACGCACGACAGCAATGCGCTGCTGCCGCTGCTGACCACCTCTGCCGTGGCCTACGGCTTCACGGTGCTCACGATGCGCCGCTCGATCCTCACCGAGAAAATCGCGCGCCGCGGCTATCACATTTACCGCGAGTACAGCATCGATCCGCTGGAGCGGCATTCGGTCGAGGAGGTGATGACGCGCGAGGTGCGCAGCATCGACGCGGCCATGCCGGTGGCGCAGGCGCTGTTCAGCTACTTCGGCGAAGGGCAGGCGCACCGTGCGTTCCCCGTGCTGCGCAACGGCGCGGTGATCGGCGTGGCCGACCGCGCGATGCTGGCCGCGCGCGGTACGTGCGACCCGATCGCGACCGTGGGCGATGCCTGCGCCGACGCGCCGCTGTACTTCGCGCTGCCTGGCGAGAACTGCCGCGCCGTCGCGACCCGGCTCGCGCGCCACCGGCTCGAACGGCTGCCGGTGGTGAAGGACGCCCAATCGCTCGCGCTGGCCGGCATCGTGGCGCGCAGCGACCTCATCAAGCCTTCGCTCGCGCACTTCGACGAGGAAGAAAAGCGCGAGCGCATGCGCGGGCTGCCGTGGCAGTCCACGTAGCTCAGAACCCGGCCAGCACGACTTTCCCTTGCGCCTTGCCGCTCTCGATGAGCGCATGCGCCTTCTTCAGGTTCGCCGCATTGATGGTGCCGAAGCTCGCATTGGCGGTGGTGCGGACGCGGCCCGCGTCGACCAGCGCCGCAACCTCCGCCAGCAGCGCGCCTTGCTCGGCGACGTCCGGCGTCTCGAAGCGCGAGCGCGCGAACATCATTTCCCAGTGCAGCGAGATGCACTTGGTCTTCAGCGGCATCGCATCGAGCATCTTCATGTCGTCGATCACCGCGATCTGGCCCTGGGGCTTGAGGCTCTCGATGATCTGCGCGTAGTGCTGCTCGGTCTGCGTGAGGCTGGCGACCATGTCGACTTCGCCGATGCCGGCCGCCTTGAGCTCGGCCGCGAGCGGCTTCGAGTGGTCGATGACGGTGTGCGCGCCGAGCGCCAGGCACCATTCGCGCGTTTCGGCGCGCGAGGCGGTGGCGACGACGCGCAGCTTCGTGAGCTGGCGCGCGAGCTGGATCAGGATCGAGCCCACGCCGCCCGCGCCGCCGGTGATCAGCAGCGTCTGGCCTTCGCCGCCGCCCTTGGGCACCCGCAGGCGGTCGAACAGCAGTTCATACGCGGTGATGGTGGTCAGCGGCAGCGCGGCGGCCTGCGAGTCGTCGAGGGTCTTCGGCGCGATCGCCGCGATGCGCTCGTCCACCGCATGCAGTTCGGCGTTGGCACCCGGGCGGACGATCGAGCCCGCGTAGTACACGCGGTCGCCCACCTTGAAGTTCTTCACGCCGCTGCCGATGGCCTCGACCGTGCCCACGGCATCCCAGCCCAGCACCTTGGCCTGGCCGGCCTCGGGTGCGGCGTTCTTGCGGACCTTGGTGTCCACGGGGTTGACCGACACCGCCTTCACGCGCACCAGCAGGTCCCGCGGGCCGGCCACGGGGGCGGGCAACTCGATGTCCTGCAGCGATTCGGGGTTGTCGATGGGAAGGGGCTGGTAGTAGCCGACGGCTTTCATGGGGAGGAACCTTTCAGTGACGATGCCTGAACTGTAGGATTGCAAGGAAGGTTTGATAAGGCGGCTTGAATCAGCAACACTTTCAAATGAAGATTGAAAATCTCTCCGACCTGCAGGTACTGGTGCAGACAGCGCGCGGCGGCACGCTCACGGCGGCGGCGCATGCGCTGGGCATCACGCCCGCGGCCGCCAGCGCCACGCTCAAGCGGCTGGAGGCACAGCTCGGCGCGCGCCTGTTCGAGCGCTCCACGCGCGCCATGCGCCTCACGCCGCAGGGCCAGACGCTGCTCGACTACGCGGTGCGCGCCTTCGAGCTGCTGGACGAGGGCGAGTCGCTCGTCACGGCCGACCGCGGCGATCTGGTCGGCACCTTGCGGGTGGCTTCGCCCTCGGACCTCACGCGCAGCACGCTGCTGCCGTGGTTCGACGAATTCCTGGCGCTGCATCCCGGCGTGCAGCTCTCGCTGTCGGTCGGCGACCGTCCACTGGACGTGATGCGCGACGAGGTCGATGTGGCGTTGCGCTACGGTGCGCTGGCCGATTCGCGCCTGGTGGCGCGGCCCTTCGCGCTGACCAACCCGGTGCTCACGGCGTCACCGGGCTACCTGCGCCGCCATCCCGCGCCGAAGGTGCCGCAAGACCTGGTGCACCACAACTGCCTGATCTTCAACCGCTCGGGGCGCCGCCACCGCGTCTGGCGCTTCGCGCAGAACGGCCAGTGGACCGAAGTGCGCGTGAACGGCAACCGCAGCGTGGACGACGCCTCGCTCGCGCGCGAATGGACGGTGGCGGGCTACGGCGTGTCGCTCAAGTCCGCGCTCGACGTGCGCAACGACATCCGCGAAGGCCGCCTCGTACGCCTGCTGCCCGACTGGGAGACGGAGCCCTACCCGCTGCATGCGCTGCTGCCGAGCGGGCGCTTCGTGCCCGCGCGCGTGCGGGCGTTCGTCGATTTCCTGGCGCTGAAGTTCGAGGCGTTGCAGGCTGTTGCCTGAGTAAAGAGGCTGCTCCGGATCGGCTCCCTCTCCCTCCTGGAGAGGATTGGGGTGAGGGCGGCGGCGCTTGAAACCGCGCCTTCAGATCATCGGCGTCACCGCGCCGTCCATCGCCACGATGGCGCCCGTCACGTAGCTCGCCTTCGGTGACGCGAGGAAGACCACCGTGTTGGCGATTTCCTCGGGCGTCGCGATGCGCCCCAGCGGCAGGCGTGCCTTGGCGCGCGCCAGCGCCTCATCGGTGCCGATGCCCTGCAGCTTCGCGTCGGCCTTCATGCCTTCCTGCAGCCGTTCGGTCAGCGTGAGCCCCGGGTTCACCGCGTTCACGCGCACGCCCTTGGCGGCATAGGCCGCGGCCATGCCGGCACTCACCAGCATCAGCGCTGCATTGGCCGCGCCGCCGGCCATGTGCACCGGGCTCGCGACCTTGCCGCCCTGGCCGATCACGTTGACGATGGCGCCGCGGCCGCGCTGGCCCATGCGCTTCACCACAGGGTCGATCATGTGGATGTAGGTGAAGTATTTCGCGTCCATCGCGTCGTGCCACGACGCGGCCGTCAGTTCGTCGGGCGGGGTGCGGCGCGCGGCGCCGGCCGAGTTGACGAGCACGTCGACCGCACCGAACACCTGCTCGGCCGCGTCGAGCGCGGCCACGGCGCCGGCCGGGTCCTTGAGGTCGGCCGCATGCACCGAGATCCGGCCTTCGGCCTGCGCGAAGGCATCCACCAGCGTCCTGCGGCCCTGTTCCAGATTGGCGAGATCGCGCGACACGAGGCTCACGCGTGCGCCTTCGCGCAGGAAACCCAGCGCGCACGCCAGGCCGATGCCCTTGCTGCCGCCGGTGATGAGAACGTGCTGGTCCTGGAGCTGGAGATCCATGAAAGAGTCCTTGATGGAGAGTGGAGTGTGGCGGCGATTGGAGCACCGCCGCGAAACCCCTGCACGGATGCGGCCGTGTGCCGCCGTGCCCGTCCGGCGTCAGTGCCCCGCGGCCGCGCGCTGCAGCGGCTCGGGCTCCAGCGCTCCCGGCGCGGTGTCCGTGGCGTCGCGCAGGTGGCCGTTGTTGTCGTGGTGCACCAGCAGCTGCCGCGCGCGCTGCCAGGCCGACAGCCGCGCCGGCGGCACCTCGATGTAGGAGGCCAGCGCGAACAGCGACGACTGTTCCTGGTCCGGCGGCGTCTCGCGCGTCTGCTGGCGGCGGCGCAGCGGCGCCATCACCAGCATCGAGACCAGGATCACGCCGATCGCGATGGCATAGAAACCGAGCAGCTGCATCACCTCGGGCTGCGAGCGCGCGCCGAGCACATAGGGCCATGCGTACCAGATCGCGCAGAGCCAGACGCCGAGGGTGACCGCCGGGCGCAGCACGCGCAGCCACAGATACATGGCCAGCGTGCGCAGTGGCGAGCGGCCCGAGCCGAAGGCGCGCAGCGGGATTCGTGCAGCGTCGATGATCGGCTCGTCCACCGCGGGCTGTCCCCAGGAGCGCTGGCGGCTCGGCGGCGGCCTGTCGTCGTGCGTCTCGTGCAGGCGGCTTTGGGCATGGGTCTCAGGGCGCATCGGAAACTCCTCGGTCGGGGCTCGTCCACACCGCGCGCTTGCCGCGGCGGCGTATCAGAGCATTGGGAAGGGCGATGACGGTGGTCGCCATCGTGATGATCCAGAAGGCGATCGGGTACCAGATCGTTCCGGCGAAATAGCGCATCAGGTCGCGGTCGTAGCGGCGGTCGATCCACAGGCTCAGCAGCATCTGCAGGATGCAGGTCATGGCCAGCAGCGTGCCTTGCCAGTGCGGCAGCAGCGCCGAATGCCAGGACGAGTTCGCCGGCAGCAGCGGCCGCACGAGGCCGATCGCCAGCACCGCTGCCATGCAATAGGCCCACACCACGCTGGTCATGTATTCCAGGTAGATCGGCCACATCCGCCAGTGGCGCGGCCGCAGGATGCACGAGGTGTAGCGCAGCATGGTCTGGATGCCGCCGACGGCCCAGCGCAGGCGCTGTTTCCAGAGGCCGCGCAAGGTCTCGGGCATCAGGATCCAGCACAGCGCGCGCGGGGGGGGGGGGCCGGCGGCCGCCCCCCCCCGGGGGGGGGGGGGGCGGGGGGGGGGGTGCCCCCCCCGCGGGCGCGGGCGGTGCAGGCAGGGCGCACCGCCACGTAGCGAAGTCCGGTCGAGGATTCGGCAGCGTCGAGGCGATCCCTGCGGCGAGGACGGTGTGCCGGCATCAGGCGGCTGGCCAGCGATTGCAGCGGCATCCAGAAATCAGCGATGGCGAGGAGGGCGATTCCCATGTGAACTCCAAAAAAGTATGAGGTTGAACACAGGCAGGATTTCTTGAGTCGGCTGCGACAGGGTGATGGCGACTCTTCGCCATACGCCCGCCACCTGTCGCTGCCGGATGGGGTGCTGCAAAAAGCAGGCCGCGGGGCCTACATCAGCATGGTGTTGCGGATCAGCCCGACCGCGAGGCCCTCGATTTCGAAGGGCTCGCCGGGCTGGACGATGATGGTCGGGTAGTCGGGGTTCTCGGCGTGCAGCTCGATGACCTGCTTGTTGCGCTTCAGGCGCTTGACGGTCACTTCGTCGCCCAGGCGCGCAACCACGATCTGGCCATTGCGCGCTTCCTTGGTGGCCTGCACCGCGAGCAGGTCGCCGTCCATGATGCCGGCGTCGCGCATCGACATGCCGCGCACCTTGAGCAGGTAGTCGGGCTGGCGCTGGAACAGCGTGTTCTCGACGTAGTAGGTCTGGTCGACGTGCTCCTGCGCGAGGATGGGCGAGCCGGCTGCGACGCGGCCGATGAGCGGCAATGCCAGTTGGGCCATGCCGGGCAGCGAGAGCGAGAACTGGCCACCTTCGCGGTGGCGTGTTTCATTGAGCGAACGCAGGGCGTCGCCCTTGAGGCGGATGCCGCGCGAGGTGCCGCTCACGAGCTCGATGACACCCTTGCGCGCCAGCGCCTGCAAATGCTCTTCGGCGGCGTTGGCCGACTTGAACCCGAGCTCGGTGGCGATTTCGGCGCGCGTGGGCGGCGCACCGGTGCGTGCTATGGCGCTCTGGATCAGGTCCAGGATCTGCTGCTGGCGGGCTGTAAGCTTCACGGCGAACTGCATATGTGGTTCCTTGCGGCACTGGCTAGATATCCAGTAGCTGTATTTTTAACCAGTTTTTAAAAGTTGACAAGCTATGGTCAATTCCTCTTCGCCTGAATCGCGCCGCCGTGTCGTGGTTTTGGGCACGGGCGGCACCATTGCCGGCCGGGCCGCCAGCAGCGGCGACAACATCGGCTACACCGCGGGACAGGTCGGCGTGGCCGACCTGTTGGGCGGCATCGAGGCGCCCGAGGGCGTGTTGCTGGAAGCGGAGCAGGTCGCGCAGGTGGACAGCAAGGACATGTCGTTCGCCATCTGGCAGCAACTGGCCCGGCGCAGTGCGCACTGGCTGGCGCAGGCCGACGTGGCAGGCGTCGTGATCACGCACGGCACCGACACGCTCGAAGAGACAGCATTCTTCCTGCACTCGGTGCTGGCGCCCTCCAAGCCCGTGGTACTGACCTGCGCGATGCGCCCGGCGACCGCGCTGGCGCCCGACGGACCACAGAACGTGCGCGACGCCATCAGCGTTGCCGCGACGCAGGGCGCGCGAGGCGTAGCGGTGGTGTGCGCCGGCACGATCCACAGCGGCATCGACATCCAGAAGGTGCACACCTATCGGCCTGACGCCTTTGCTTCAGGCGATGCTGGGCCCGTCGGTTATGTCGAGGAAGGGGAGGTTCGCCTTGTCCGGTCTTGGCCGGAAGGCGCTGCATCACACGCGTCGAAGGTCTTCCTGGAGGCTGCGGTTCAGTGGCCCCGCGTCGAGATCGTCATGAGCCATGCCGGCGCCAGCGGTGCTGTGATCGATGCGCTGCTGCAGTTCGGCGGTGCCGATCCCGTACGAGGACTGGTGCTTGCCGCCACTGGCAACGGCACCCTGCACCACGCGCTGGAAGCGGCTGCGCTCAAGGCGCAGGACGCAGGCGTTGCGGTTGTTCGCGCCACGCGTTGCGCCAACGGGCGCATCCTGCCGAAGGCCGGGGACGAGCTACGCGATGCCGGCGCATTGACGCCCGTGAAGGCGCGCATCGCGCTGATCCTGGAACTGCTGGGGTGAAAGCAAAACCGCCCCGTACAGGGGCGGTTGGGAGGATCAGCTGTTCAGGGCAGCCAATGCACGTTGCGTGATCTCGTCCACCGTGCCCACACCCTTGATGGCGCGGTATTTCGGGGCGGCGGCCGGGTCGGCCTTGGCCCAGGCCGAGTAGTAGTCGACCAGCGGACGCGTCTGCTGGCTGTACACGTCGAGCCGTTTGCGCACGGTTTCTTCCTTGTCGTCCTCGCGCTGAATCAGTTCCTCGCCGGTCACGTCGTCCTTGCCTTCAACCTTGGGCGGATTGAACTTGACGTGATAGGTGCGGCCCGAGGCCGGGTGCGAGCGGCGGCCGCTCATGCGTTCGATGATGTCGCCGAAGGGCACGTCGATCTCGAGCACGTAGTCGAGCTTGACGCCCGCTGCCTTCATGGCATCGGCCTGGGGAATGGTGCGGGGGAAGCCGTCGAACAGGAAGCCGCCGGCGCAATCGGGTTGAGCAATGCGTTCCTTCACGAGATTGATGATCAGGTCATCGCTGACCAGTGCGCCGGCGTCCATGACGGCCTTGGCCTGCAGGCCGAGCGGCGTGCCGGCCTTGACGGCGGCGCGTAGCATGTCGCCGGTCGAGATTTGGGGAATGCTGTATTTCTGGCAGATGAAAGCCGCTTGCGTGCCTTTGCCCGCCCCGGGCGCGCCCAGCAAAATTAGTCTCATGGTTTCCTCGGACGGTTCTTGGATTTTGTGTCGCACCAAGCGTCGGCCCCAGGGCTGGGCTAGGCGGAGTTGCTTCGAGGATAGCACGCGTGCCCGCGAAGAATTTCCGCTGCCGGGCAGGCTGCAGAGCGTCTCAGGCGGGGGGCGCGGCGGCAAAGACGGCACGCACGCGCGCCAGATCTTCGGGCGTGTCGATGCCCGGTCCGGGGGCGACATGGCTCACATGCACCGCGATGCGATGGCCGTGCCATAGCGCGCGCAGCTGTTCGAGTGCTTCGGTGGCCTCGACAGGCGCCGGCGGCAGCGACGGAAACTTCCGCACGAAGCCCGCGCGATAGCCGTAGATGCCGATGTGGCGCAGCGGGGCGGGCGTGGGCAGCACCGCGGGCGCCGCGCCGTTTGCGGAGCCGTCGCGCCACCACGGGATCGGTGCGCGGCTGAAGTACATGGCGTTGCCTTGCGTGTCGAGCACGGCCTTCACCACGTTGGGGTTCATGAAGTCGCCGATCGAGTCGATCTCGTGGGCCGCTGTGCTCATCGCTGCTTCCGCATGGGTGGCCAGCGTTGATGCCACGGCGTCGATCAGCGCGGGATCGATCAGTGGCTCGTCGCCCTGTACGTTGACAACGATGTCGTCGCCGTCCAGGCCAAGCTGCTCACAGGCTTCGGCCAGCCGGTCGGTGCCGCTGGGGTGGTCCTGGCGCGTCAGGATGGCTTCGACGCCGTGCGCCTTGCACGCCGCAACGATCGAAGGATCGTCGCCGGCGACCACCACGCGCGCCGCGCTGGATTCGCCGGCGCGCTGCGCCACGCGCACCACCATGGGCAAGCCAGCGATGTCGGCCAGCGGTTTGTTGGGAAGCCGTGTCGACGCCAGGCGCGCCGGCACCAGAACGGTGAAGCTCACAGCCCGAGCTCTTCGTCGGAGAGCGTGCGCGCTTCGTTCTCGAGCAGCACTGGAATGCCGTCGCGCACCGGATAGGCGAGGCGCGCGCTGCGCGAGCAGAGCTCCTGCTTCTCGGGGTTCCAGGTCAGCGGACCCTTGGTGACGGGGCAGACGAGCAGTTCAAGCAGCTTGGTATCCATCGAGCGATGATAGCTTTGCGTCGAGTGCGGTGAAGAATTCCGGCGAGGGCGCGAAGTGCAATGGCACTGCCAGCGCATCGGGCGCCTTGCGCCACACCTTGACGGCATCTTTTTCCGTGCAGACGATGGTGCGTCCGGTGGCGGCAGGGCGCTGCCAACTCCCGAAGTCAAAGTGGTCGGGCAGTGCGATGGTTTCGGCGAGCATCAGGCCGCGTGCGCGCAGCATGTCGAAGAAGGCCTCCGGCCGCGCAATGGCTGCCAGTGCCACCAGGGGCCGGCCTGCAAGGGTTGCCAGGGGCACGCGTTGTCCGCCGCCGGTCAAGGCGTCGTATGCGAGCGCGCGGGTGGCGGTGTAGCCGCCGGCGAACGCGGGCCGTGCGCCGCTGTGCAACACCAGATCGCATGGCCGCGGCCAGGCTTCGCGCAACGGGCCTGCAGGCAGTCGCCAGCCGTTGCCGATGCCGCGGTCGTCGAACACGCAGATCTCGATATCGCGACCCAGTGCCAGATGCTGCAGGCCGTCGTCGCTCACGACGACCTGCGTGGCCGGGTGGCTGGCGAGCAGGGCGCGCGCCGCATCGATGCGTTTGCGCGCCACGAACACCGGCGCCTTCGTGGCATGGTGAATCAGCGCAGGTTCGTCGCCGACATCCTGTGGATCGCTGTCGCCGAGCACCTCGCGGCAATCGTCGGTGCGCCGGCCGTAGCCGCGCGACACCACGCCGACCGTCAGTCCTCGCGCCTGCAGATGCTGGACGACGGCCATCACGACCGGTGTTTTCCCCGCTCCACCTGCGATCACGTTGCCGACCACGATCACCGGGACGGGCACCCGCTCGGTCCGCAGCCATCCCAGCCGATAGAGCCAGCCCCGCACCGCGAAGAGCGCGGCATAAAGCAACGACAATGGCCACAGCAGGCAAGCCAGCGGGCCTCGGCGCAACCAGGCACGCTGCAGCCGCGAGGCGGACGGCGAACCCGCCTTGCTGCTGCTGCGGCCGTCGGAAGGCACTCAGTGCCCGGCTTGTGCCGTCGACTGGGCGGCGAAGGTGATCTGCATCATGCCGGCGCGGCGGGCGGCCTCCATCACCGTCACCACGGCCTGGTGCGGGCTGGTCGCGTCGGCGCTGATGATCACCACGCTGTCCTTGCCGCCGGTGGCCGCGGCGGCGAGGGCTGCCGTCACGGTTTCCACGCTGCGGTCGGCCACCGGGCTCTTGTTGATCGAGTAGCGGCCGTCGGCCGATACCGCCACGATCACTTCCTTCGGATAGTCACGCTGCGCGTCGACGTCTGCCGTCGGCAGCCTCAGCTGCATTTCGGTGAACTTGCTGTAGGTGGTCGACAGCATCAGGAAGATGAGGATCACCAGCAGCACGTCGATGAACGGGATCAGGTTGATCTCCGGCTCGTCGCGCGCACCATGGCGGAACTGCATGCGGGCGCGGGTCATGACAAGCCTCCGCCGGGCCGCCCCAAGGAGGCGGCGGCCCCCTCGGGGGGCAGCGCAGCACACGCAGTGGCAAGCGTGGGGGTCATCATTTGCGCAGTGCGTTCAGGTGGCGGGCGAAGCGCTCGCCGGACAGTTCGAGGTTCAGCAGGTATTCGTCGACGCGGCTGCGGAAGTAGCGCCAGAAGATCAGCGTCGGAATGGCCACGATCAGGCCGAAGGCCGTGTTGTAGAGCGCGATCGAGATGCCGTGCGCCAGCTGGGCAGGGTTGCCCGAGCCGACAGCGCCGCTGCCCGGCGACTGCGAGCCGAAGATCTCGATCATGCCGATCACCGTGCCCAGCAACCCCAGCAGCGGGGCTGCCGAGGCGATGGTGGCCAGCGCCGGCAGGTAGCGCTCCAGCTTGTGCGCCACCGTGCGGCCCGAGGCCTCCATGGCGGCACGCAGATCGTCTTCGGTACAGCGCGGGTTGGCGTTCAGCGCACGCAGGCCGGCGGCCAGCACCTGGCCGAGCATCGAGTTGCGTTCAAGTTTGGTCACGATGTCCGGGCCGGGAATGGCCCCGTGCGACACGGTGATGGTTTCGTCGAGCAGCTTCGGCGGAAGTACCCTCACGGTCTTCAGACTCGTGAAACGTTCTATAACCAGCGCGAGCGCAATAACCGAACAAGCGAGCAAGGGCCAGATTGGCCAACCCGCGGCAACTATGATGGAAAACAAGAAAAAATCCTCCGGCCCGTAGACTGCAAATGCGCGGCGATTATCCACTGAGCCCACCATCGGCACGCACCTTGTTTTTGTGTCGGCAAGGACGCACAGATTCTGTGGATAACTTTGTGATTAACCTGCTACGCAACTCGTCCGGGCCCGCATGGGGCGGCCTTTCTGCTAGAACGACTGAATTTTGAGCAGCACTTTTTTTAATGAAATCAATGGCTTGCACGAGAAACCGTGCGTTTGCCTCGCTCCAGGGGCTGACGCGGGGCCGCATGCGGCCTGTTGTGGACGAGTGGCATCCGGCCGAGCGTGCATTCTGTGAACTTGCGTGAATCGAACTCCGCGCCGGGGCCGCGCGTCTGGGCCGTCGGCGCGTTGTGCCGGGCGGTGGCCGACGCACTCGACGCGCGCTTCAATCCGGTCGCGGTGCGGGGCGAAATTTCCGGCTTCTCGCGAGCCTCAAGCGGACATTGTTACTTCTCGCTCAAGGACGAGTCCGGCCAGCTGCGCTGCGCGATGTTCCGCCGCGCTGCCGGTTTGCTCGACTTTTCGCCGCGCGATGGCGATCAGGTCGAAGTGCGTGGGCGCCTTGCGGTGTATGAGCCTCGCGGCGATCTGCAACTGGTGGTCGAGAGCTTGCGGAGGGCCGGGCAGGGTGCCTTGTTCGAGCAGTTCATGCAGCGCAAGGCTCGCCTGGAAGCCGAAGGCCTGTTCGATCCGGCGCGCAAGCGGGCGTTGCCGGCCATGCCGCGGGCGGTCGGCATTGTCACGTCGTTGGGCGCAGCGGCCTTGCACGATGTAGTGACGGCGCTGCGAAGGCGTGTTCCGCACATCCCGGTCGTGCTCGCGCCGGCGGCAGTGCAGGGAGTCGGCGCACCAGCCGAGCTGGTGCGGGCGTTGCAGTCGCTCTACCGCCTCGAACCTGCCGTCGACGTGATCCTGCTGGTGCGTGGCGGTGGCTCCATTGAAGACCTTTGGGCTTTCAACGACGAGACGCTGGCGCGCACCATCGTGCAGAGCCCGGTGCCGCTGATCAGCGGCGTGGGCCACGAAACCGACTTCACCATCGCCGATTTCTGCGCCGACCTGCGCGCGCCCACGCCCACGGCCGCGGCAGAACTGGTGAGCGCGCCACGCGACCTGTGGCTCGGTGCACTCGATCTGCTCGACGAGCGGCTCGGCGATGCGCTGGATGGGCGCCTCGACGCGCTCGGGCAGCGCATCGACCAAGCCGCGGGACGCCTGGGCCGCCCCTCGAACCTCGTGGCGCGGCAGCAGCTCCGATTGGCGCATCATGCGCAGCGCCTGCGGTATGCGGTGCTGTCGAGACGGGAGCGCCTGTCGCAGACGCCTCGGTCGATCGCGGCCGACTTTCCCTTGCGGCTGGGGCGCGCACTGGTTCAGCGTCGCGAGCGCCTGGAACGCATGGCCTTGCGTTTGCGGCTGCTCGACCCCGCCCTGGTCTTGCAACGCGGCTATGCGTGGCTGACCGACACAGACGGTCATGCGATCGTCAGCGCAACGCAACTGGCGGCGGGTGACGCCGTCAAGGCGCGGCTTGCCGATGGCGAAGTCGACCTGACCGTCACGCCGGGCGATGCAACGGGCACACGTCCGACGCTGCCTCGGTAATTACTTCCTAGAATCGCTGATTCCTACAACCAACCCGCGAGAAAAAAATCATGGAACATGTGCTCCCACCCCTGCCTTACGCCCTCGACGCACTGGCGCCCGAGTATTCGAAGGAAACCCTCGAATACCACTACGGCAAGCACCACAACGCCTACGTGGTGAACCTCAACAACCTGCAGAAGGGCACCGAGTTCGAATCGATGACGCTCGAGGAGATCGTCAAGAAGTCCAGCGGCGGTATCTACAACAACGCCGCACAGATCTGGAACCACACCTTCTTCTGGAACTGCATGAAGCCCCAGGGCGGCGGCGCTCCGACCGGTGCCCTGGCCAAGGCCATCGACGCCAAGTGGGGCAGCTACGACGCGTTCAAGGAAGCCTTCGTGAAGTCGGCCGTGGGCAACTTCGGCTCGGGCTGGACGTGGCTGGTGAAGAAGGCCGACGGCTCGCTGGATATCGTGAACATGGGCGCCGCGGGCACGCCGCTGACCACCGGCGACACCCCGGTGCTGACGGTGGACGTGTGGGAACACGCCTACTACATCGACTACCGCAACCTGCGCCCGAAGTTCGTCGAGACCTTCCTGGCCAAGCTGGCGAACTGGGACTTCGCGGCGAAGAACTTCGGCTGAACCCGGGTTTCTCCAGCAAAAAGCCGACCCATGGGTCGGCTTTTTTGAGGGCTTGAGACGGCAGATGCTCAGCGCTTGCCGGCTGCGAACAATTCGCCGCCGAGCTTGGCTCCCTTCTTGATGTTCTTCTTGGCGAACCAGCCCTGGTTCATTTCGAGCACGTAGCGCACCGGCTCCAGCGAGCAATGCGAGTTCTCGGTCATGGGCTGCATGTCGACCAGGTTGACGATGCGGCCGTCCTCGGCCACGAACGCAGCGGTCAGCGGCAGGATCGTGTTGCGCATCCAGAAGCATTGCGTTGCAGGCTGCTCGAACACGAAGATCATGCCTTCAGCCTGCGGCATTTCCTTGCGGAACATCAGGCCGATTTCGCGTTGCAGAGGCGTTTGCGCGATCTGCGCGTCGATCTTGTACAGGCCGACCGACAACTGCGTGCGTGGCAGGTCGGTCTGGGGTTGCTGCTGGGCATGAGCCGGCATCAAGAAGGACGCAGACACGAGGAGCAGGGCGGCGAGACGCTGGAACATCGGGGACAACTCTTTCAGAGCGGGGCGAAGCCCAGCCCGTAACCAATAAAAATGCCCGCTGATGCGGGCATTGCCGGTGAGCTGGAAAGCTTACACCTTCTTGGCGGCAGCCGTGTGGGCCTTGGCCACGTGGCGAACCTTGTGCTTCTTGGCAGCGGCGTGCTTCTTGGCGGGCGCGTGCTTGGCCATCTTGGGAGCGGCTGCGGCGGGAGCGGCCGCGGGTTCGGCTTGTTGAGCGAAAGCACCGACGGCGAAGAGACCGGCGACCAGGGCTGCGAGCAGCTTGTTCATGAACATATCCTTTGAAATTCGTTGATCTGGATTGCCCTCCCTGCGGAAGGTAGACATTCAACGAAAGCCGTTTCGCGCGGTTGACAGCCACGCAGCTCCCTTGATCAAAAAAAAAGCGCTCGGAAGAGCGCTTTTTTTTGGGAGGCAGGCCGAATTACTGCGGGGTGCCGCCTTGGGTCGACTTGCGCTTGATGCTGCCGTCCTTGTTGCGACGACGCTGGTCGCGGGTTTCAGCGCGCTTCTCGCCAGAGGCAGCAGCCTTGTCGGCACCGATGGCGCCGCCTTCGGGCGTCTTGGCTTCGTCGCCGCCAGCAGCCTTGACCTGGCCAGCGGGCTTGGCAGCCTTCTTGGCTTCGGCACGTTGCTGCGACTTGCTGTTGGTGGCGTTACCTTGTTCGGGCGTCGTACCGGCCGGGTTTTGGGCGTAGGCGCCAGCGGCGAACAGGCCAGCGATCATGACTGCGAGAATTTTGCTCATTGATGATTCCTCTATCGAGAATTGGTTGGAAACGCCTCCCGGCGAGCAGAAGGTCAGCCACTAACGAGCCCATTGGCTCGCCGGTTGACAAACGCTTGCTGATGGGCTGCGTCTAAAATGTACAGCGATTTGTTCACAGTCTGTACAGCGAATCCACGCCGTGTCTGAATTCGCTGACAGTCGTCAAAAATTACGTCAATTCCGGAGCCATCCCCTCTCATGACCAGTTACCAGCACATCAAAGTCCCGACCGACGGCCAGAAGATCACGGTCAACGCCGACAACTCGCTCAATGTGCCTGACCAACCGGTCATTCCCTTCATCGAAGGCGACGGCACTGGCCTGGACATCACCCCGGTGATGTTGAAAGTGGTGGATGCGGCGGTGGCCAAGGCCTACGGCGGCAAGAAAAAGATCCACTGGATGGAGGTCTATGCCGGCGAGAAGTCGACCAAGGTCTATGGTCCCGACGTCTGGCTCCCCGAGGAAACGCTGCACGCCGTGCGTGACTATGTGGTTTCCATCAAGGGCCCGCTGACCACGCCCGTCGGCGGCGGCATCCGCTCGCTGAACGTCGCGCTGCGCCAGGAACTCGACCTTTATGTCTGCCTGCGTCCCATCCAGTACTTCGAGGGCGTGCCCAGCCCGGTGCGCGAGCCGCACAAGACCAACATGGTGATCTTCCGCGAGAACTCGGAAGACATCTACGCCGGCATCGAGTTCGAAGCCGAGAGCGACAAGGCGAAGAAGCTCATCAAGTTCCTGCAGGACGAAATGGGCGTCAAGAAGATCCGCTTCCCCAATACCTCGGGCATCGGCGTCAAGCCCGTGTCGAGGGAAGGTACCGAGCGTCTCGTGCGAAAGGCGTTCCAGTACGCCATCGACAACGACAAGCCCAGCGTCACCCTGGTGCACAAGGGCAACATCATGAAGTTCACCGAAGGTGGCTTCCGTGACTGGGGCTACGGCCTCGCCGCCAAGGAATTCGGCGCCGAACTGATCGACGGCGGGCCATGGATGAAGTTCAAGAACCCGAAGACGGGCAAGGAAATCACCGTCAAGGACAGTATCGCCGACGCCTTTCTTCAGCAGATCCTGCTGCGTCCTGCCGAGTACAGCGTGATCGCCACGCTCAATCTCAACGGCGACTACGTGTCCGACGCACTGGCCGCGCAGGTCGGCGGCATCGGTATCGCCCCGGGCGCGAACCTGAGCGACACCGTCGCCATGTTCGAAGCCACCCACGGCACGGCACCCAAGTACGCTGGCAAGGACTATGTGAACCCCGGTTCCGAAATCCTCTCGGCTGAAATGATGCTGCGCCACATGGGCTGGAAGGAAGCCGCCGACCTCATCATCAGCTCGATGGAGAAATCGATCGCCAGCAAGAAAGTCACCTATGACTTCGCGCGCCTGATGGACGGCGCCACGCAGGTGAGCTGCTCGGGATTCGGGCAGGTGATGATCGATCACATGTAATTGCCATGGTTGCTCGTCGATGCCTGCCGGCGTCGAGCATCAAGCCCCTGAGCTGCCGAAAGGCGTTCAGGGGCTTTTTCATTCATGTGCTCGCCTGAGCTCGTTTCCTGGCGAATTCTCCGGAAATTCCGTCGTCATTCACGGTGCAAGACCCTTGATTTGTCGAATACACGTCACCAAGTCTTCCTGCGCCGGCACGGCGCTTGCACGCTCTATAGAATCATTTTCATGGCAACGAGAATTCCAAAAACTCCCAGCACCCCCCCGGCCCAAAAACCGGCCGGGGATGACGGGGATTCGGTCGTCCTGGAGCGCCGGCCGCAAAAAACCGCGCCGCCCCAGATGTACCAGGTGGTGATGCTGAACGACGACTACACGCCAATGGAGTTCGTGATCGTCGTGCTGCAGGAATATTTCAGCAAGGATCGCGAAACCGCGACTCAGATCATGCTCAAGATCCACCTCGATGGCCGAGGCGTCTGTGGGGTTTATTCCCGCGACATGGCGGCCACCAAGGTCAACCAGGTGATGGAAGCCGCACAGCAGGCCGGGCATCCACTCCAATGCGTCAGTGAACCTGTTGCATGAACCAGTTGAATTGCGCAAGCTCCAACCCATCTGAGAACTTATTTACAGCAAGGCAAAAGGAAATCACATGATTGCCCAAGAACTGGAAGTCAGCTTGCACATGGCCTTCGTCGAGGCCCGGCAGCAGCGCCACGAGTTCATCACCGTGGAGCATCTGCTGCTCGCTTTGCTGGACAACCCGAGCGCCGCGGAAGTTCTGCGTGCCTGCTCGGCCAACGTCGACGACCTGCGGGCGTCGCTCACCAACTTCATCAAGGACAACACGCCCCAGGTGGCGGGTACCGACGATGTAGACACCCAGCCCACGCTGGGTTTCCAGCGCGTGATCCAGCGCGCCATCATGCATGTGCAGTCCACCGGCAACGGCAAGAAGGAAGTCACCGGCGCCAACGTGCTGGTCGCGATCTTCGGCGAGAAGGACTCGCACGCTGTGTACTACCTGCACCAGCAGGGCGTCACCCGCCTCGACGTGGTCAACTTCATTGCCCATGGCATCAAGAAGAGCGATCCGCCGGAAGCCGTCAAGGGCAGCGGTGAAGCGCCTTCGGGCGAGGGCGAGGAAGGCGGCGGCGAACGCAACGAGAAGGCATCGCCGCTCGAGCAGTTCACGCAGAACCTCAACCAGATGGCCAAGGACGGCAAGATCGATCCGCTGATCGGCCGCGAGTACGAGGTCGAGCGCGTCATCCAGATCCTGTGCCGCCGGCGCAAGAACAACCCGCTGCTGGTGGGTGAAGCTGGCGTGGGCAAGACCGCCATCGCCGAGGGCCTGGCATGGCGCATCACGCAGGGCGACGTGCCGGAGATCCTGGCCGAGTCGAACGTGTTTTCGCTCGACATGGGCGCGCTGCTGGCCGGCACCAAGTACCGCGGCGATTTCGAGCAGCGCCTGAAGGGCGTGCTCAAGTCGCTCAAGGACAAGCCGAACGCCATCCTGTTCATCGACGAAATCCACACCCTGATCGGTGCGGGCGCGGCTTCGGGCGGCACGCTCGATGCGTCGAACCTGCTGAAGCCGGCGCTTTCCAGCGGCCAGCTGAAGTGCATCGGCGCGACCACCTTCACGGAATACCGCGGCATCTTCGAGAAAGACGCGGCGCTGTCGCGCCGTTTCCAGAAGGTCGACGTGGTCGAGCCGTCGGTGCAGGAAACCGTCGACATCCTGAAGGGCCTGAAGTCGCGCTTCGAGGAGCACCATGGCGTGAAGTACGCGGTGGCGGCCCTGCAGGCTGCGGCCGAGCTCAGCGCCAAGTACATCAATGACCGCCATCTGCCCGACAAGGCGATCGACGTCATCGACGAAGCCGGTGCTGCTCAGCGCATCCTGCCGCCGAGCAAGCGCAAGAAGACCATCAGCAAGACGGAAGTCGAGGAAATCGTCGCGAAGATCGCGCGCATTCCCCCGGCCAACGTCAGCAACGACGACCGCGGCAAGCTGCAGACCATCGAGCGCGACCTCAAGAGCGTGGTGTTCGGCCAGGACAAGGCGCTCGAAGTGCTGGCCTCCGCGGTCAAGATGGCGCGTTCCGGCCTGGGCAAGGGTGACAAGCCGATCGGCTCGTTCCTGTTCTCCGGTCCCACGGGCGTCGGCAAGACCGAAGCCGCGAAGCAGCTCGCCTACATCATGGGCATCGAGCTGATCCGCTTCGACATGTCGGAGTACATGGAGCGCCATGCGGTGAGCCGCCTGATCGGCGCGCCTCCGGGCTACGTCGGGTTCGACCAGGGGGGCCTGCTGACCGAAGCCGTCACGAAGAAGCCGCACTCGGTGCTGCTGCTCGACGAAATCGAGAAGGCGCACCCGGACATCTTCAACGTGCTGCTGCAGGTCATGGACCATGGCACGCTGACCGACAACAACGGGCGCAAGGCCGACTTCCGCAACGTCATCATCATCATGACGACGAATGCGGGCGCCGAGACCATGAACAAGGCGACCATCGGCTTCACCAACCCGCGCCAGGCGGGCGACGAAATGGGCGACATCAAGCGCCTGTTCTCGCCCGAATTCCGCAACCGGCTGGATGCCATCGTCAACTTCAAGGCGCTCGACGAGAACATCATCCTGCGCGTGGTCGACAAGTTCCTGCTCCAGTTGGAAACGCAGCTCAGCGAGAAGAAGGTGGAAGTCACCTTCAGCGACAAGTTGCGCAAGCATCTGGCGAAGAAGGGCTTCGATCCGTTGATGGGCGCGCGCCCGATGCAGCGCCTGATCCAGGACACGATCCGTCGTGCACTGGCCGACGAACTGCTGTTCGGTCGCCTGACCGACGGCGGCCGCCTCGAAGTCGACCTCGACGACAAGGACGAAGTGCTGCTCGACATCCAGCCGCTTCCGAAGAAGGAGGGCAAGCAGAAGCCCGAAGCAGAGGAAGCAGCAGCAGGGTGAGCCCACTGCGGTTCCAGGAATGAAGTCAAAGGCCGGTAGCATCGCCACCGGCCTTTTTCTTTTGGGCCAGCCATATCGCACAGCCGTTCCAACCGCTTTTTCGCCTTGATCCTCCCAGAACTCAGCCACGAATGGAAAACCGGCCTCTCCCTCGCGTGGAGCGGCTACATCGCAGTGCTGTCGATCTGGATCGTGATGCAGAAGCGCGCGCCGGTGTCCACCATGAGCTGGATCCTGTCGCTCGCGCTGCTGCCGTTCGCGGGCTTCGTCATCTACTACTTCCTCGGGCCGCAGCGCCTGCGAAAGCAGCGGCTCAAGCGCCTGCGCAGCCGCGCCAGCGCCTTCGCTCAGGCCGACGTGGCGCGGCTGCGCGATGCGGCGCAGAACGCCCCGCCGGCCCTGCAGCAGATGGCGAAGCTCGGCACGGCGACCTGCGGGCTGCCGGTGTCGAGCGCGGTCGATGTCGAATTGCTCTCGGGCGGGGCGCGCACCTTCGATGCGATCTTCGAGGCCGTGCGCGCCGCACGGAACCACGTCCACCTCGAGTACTACATCTTCGAGCCCGACAGGATCGGCACCGCGCTGCGCGACCTGCTGGTCGAGCGCGCGAAGCAGGGCGTGACGGTGCGCCTGCTGATCGATGCACTGGGCTCCAAGCGCGTCGGTCGCAAGTTCATGGCGCCGCTGCACGAGGCGGGCGTCAAGGTGGCGCTGTTCCACGACACCAAGATCGGCCGCCGCCTGCGCCCCGTGACTAACTACCGCACGCACCGCAAGATCGTGGTGTGCGACGGTCGGGTGGGCTTCACGGGCGGCGTGAACATCACCGATGAGGAAGACAAGCGCACCCGGCCCGATGCGTACCACGACGTGCACCTGCGCATCGAGGGCAGCGCCGTGCGCTGGCTGCAGACCACTTTCCTCGAAGATTGGACCTACGCCACCGGCGAAGACCCGCGTGGCATGGACGACGCGATGAGCGCGATGCTGCCGCAGCTCGAAGCCGGCGATATTCCGGTGCAGATCGTCACCAGCGGCCCTGACAACGCGATGGAGGCCATCCACCGCATGCACGTCGAGGCCATCCATTCGGCCACGCACCGCGCGTGGCTCACCACGCCGTACTTCGTGCCGGGCGAGCCCGCGCTGATGGCGCTGACCAGCGCCGCGCTGCGCGGCGTCGATGTGCGGCTGCTGGTGCCGCGCCGCAGCGACTCGGCCATCGTGAGTGCGGCGGCGCGCTCATATTTCGACGAGCTGATCGCCGCCGGCGTGAAGGTCTGGGAGTACAAGGCGCGCATGCTGCACTCCAAGACCCTGGTGGTCGATGACCATTGCGCGATGATCGGCACCGCGAATTTCGACAACCGCAGCTTTCGCCTCAACTTCGAGGTGTGCGCGGTGGTTTATGGTCCGGAACTGGCCCGGCCGCTGGCGGCGCAGTTCGAGACCGACCTGCACAGTTCCGGCGCGGTGCGCGCCCACCGGCCACAGAATTTCTGGATTCGCCTCGGCGATGCGATTGCGCGCCTGTTTTCACCCTTGCTCTGAATGAACCACACCTTTCTCTGGCACGACTACGAAACCTTCGGCGCGGTGCCGCGCCGCGACCGGCCCTCGCAGTTCGCGGCCATCCGCACCGACGCCGAACTCAACGAAGTCGGCGAGCCGCTGATGATCTATTGCAAGCCCGCGCCGGACTACCTGCCCAGCCCCGAGGCCTGCCTCATCACCGGCATCACGCCGCAGGTATGCCTGGAACGCGGCATTCCCGAGCATGAATTCGCCGCGCACATCGAGCGCGCCTTCTCGCAGCCCGGCACCATCGGCGTGGGCTACAACACCATCCGCTTTGACGACGAGGTCACGCGCTTCCTGTTCTGGCGCAACCTGATCGACCCGTACGCGCGCGAATGGCAGAACGATTGCGGCCGCTGGGACCTGCTCGACGTGGTCCGCCTCACCTATGCGCTGCGCCCCGACGGCATCGAATGGCCGAAGAAGGAAGACGGCAAGCCCAGCTTCAAGCTCGAGGACCTGGCGCGCGCCAACGGCCTGCTGCACGAATCGGCGCACGATGCGCTGTCCGACGTGCGTGCCACCATCGCGTTGGCCCGGCTGATCCGCGACAGGCAACCCAAGCTGTTCGACTTCGCCTTCGGCCTGCACAGGAAGGACCGCGTCGCCAGCGAACTCGGCCTGCCCGCGATGCGCGAGACGGCAAAGCCCTTCCTGCACGTGTCGGGCATGTTCCCGGTCGAGCGCGGCTGCCTGGCTGTGATGTGGCCGCTGGCCAGCCATCCCACCAACAAGAACGAACTGCTGGCCTGGGACCTGGCCCACGACCCGAGCGAGCTGCGCGACATCGACGTCGAGACCCTGCGGCTGCGCCTCTTCACCCGCACGGCCGACCTGCCCGAAGGTGTCGTGCGTCTACCCTTGAAGGGCATCCACCTCAACAAGTCGCCGATGGTGGTCGGCAACCTGCGCACGCTCGCGCCGGCCATGGCGGGGCGCTGGGGCGTCGATCTCGACACTGCCATGCGCCACGCCGCGATCGCACGCGACCTGCCCGACATGAGCGCCATCTGGTCGCAGGTCTACGCCCGGCCCAAGGAGGCAACGCCCGACGTCGACGAAGACCTCTACGGCGGCTTCGTCGGCAACGCCGACCGCCGGCGCCTGAACCAGCTGCGCAACCTGTCGCCCGAAGAGCTGGCCAAGGACCGCACCGGCTTCGACGACGGCCGGCTCGACGAGATTCTTTTCCGCTATCGCGCACGCAACTGGCCGGAACTGCTGAACGAAGACGAAAACGAGCGCTGGGAAGCTCTGCGCGTGGCCAAGCTCTTCAAGGGCGAGGGCGGGGCGCGCACCATCGAGATGCTGTTCAGCGAGGTTGACGCGCTCTCCGAGAACGCCGACGAGCGCGGAGAGGAAATCCTCGGCGCGCTATACGAATATGCCGAGGCCATCGCGCCCGAGGCCTGAGCATGCCGGCTGCGCCATCGGCGCGTATACGAGCATCTCGCCCGGCGCGCTGCTCTAGAGCTTGATGCCGGCGGCCTTGACCGTCGGCCCCAGCACATCGACCTGTTCCTTGACGAAGCCGTTGAATGCGGCCACCGATTCCGGCTTGGCGACGATGCCCAGCTCGGTCAGCTTCTTCTGGATTTCGGGCATCACGAGCACTTCGTTGCAGGCGGCATTGAGCCGGGTCACAACGTCCGTCGGCAGCTTGGCGGGGCCCGACAGGCCGAAGAAGTTCTCGAGCACCAGCTTCGGTTGATGCAGCTCGACCATCGTCGGCACATCGGGCATCAGCGGCGAGCGCTGCGCGCCCGTCACCGCGAGCGGCACCAGCTGGCCGCTCTTGAAGAAGGGCACGTACGAGGTGATGACGTCGATGCCCACTGGAATGGTGTTGGCGATCAGGTCGGTGCTCATCGGTGCACCGCCGCGGTAGGGCACGTGCACCATGTTGAGCCCGGTGATCTTCTTCAGCAGCTCGCCGTGGATGTGACCGATGGAGCCCGGGCCGCCCGAGCCGAAGTCCAGGTGACCTTCCTTGCGCGCCATCGCCTCCAGGTCGGCATAGCTCTTCAGGCCCGACTGCTTGCTCGCCATGATCACCAGCGGCGCGGCACCCAGGTAGGCCACGTGGGTGAAGCCCGTCACCGGGTCGTAGGGCTGCTTGTCGAGCGTGAACGGTCCGAGCGCGATCGGCGTGGTGTTCGAGAGCATCAGCGTGTAGCCGTCGGCGGTCGAAGACGACACCTGCGCGCCGCCGATGGTGCCGCCGGCCCCCGGCTTGTTGTCGACGACCACGGGCTGCCCGAGCCTCTTCGCGAGCTGCTCCGCCATCACGCGCGCCAGCACGTCGCTGGAGCCGCCCGGCGGAAAGGTCACGATGATCTTGATCGATCTGTCGGGCCATTGTGCGAAGGCGGGAAGGGCGGCCGAGGCGACGCCTGCGGCAAGAATCTGCAGTGCGCCGCGGCGCGTGGGATGAAGGTGGGGCATGGCGTTCTCCGCTGACGGACAAGAATGAGGCCTTTAGCAGGAATCGGGCCGCCGGCTTATGCTGGCCGGATGCCCGCCACCCCAGCCGCGCACAATGCGCTCACCGACTTCGCCACGCGCCACCGCAAGCTCTTCGTGCTCACCGGCGCGGGCTGCAGCACCGATTCGGGCATTCCCGACTACCGCGACGTGGATGGCGAATGGAAGCGCCCGTCACCCGTCACCTACCAGGCTTTCATGGGCGAGGAATCCACGCGAAAGCGCTACTGGGCGCGCAGCCTGATCGGCTGGCCGACCATGGCGGGAGCGCGGCCCGGCGCAGCGCACCGCGCATTGGCGAAGCTGGGCGACGCAGGCCGCGTCGGCCTGCTGCTCACGCAGAACGTCGATGGCCTGCATGAAGCCGCGGGCAGCCGGGGCGCCATCGACCTGCACGGGCGCATCGACACCGTGCGCTGCATGGGCTGCGAGCGGCGCACGCCGCGCTCCGGATTGCAGCTCGAACTGCGACAGCGTAACCCCCGCTGGGCCGAGCTGGAGGCCCGCGCCGCGCCGGACGGCGACGCCGACCTCGAAGGCCGCGATTTCTCCAACTTCGACGTACCCGCCTGCTCGCACTGCGGCGGCCTGCTCAAGCCCGACGTGGTGTTCTTCGGCGAGAGCGTGCCCAAGGAGCGCGTCACCGCCGCCTTCGCCGCGCTGGAAGAGGCTGATGCGGTGCTCGTGGCCGGTTCGTCGCTGATGGTCTATTCGGGCTTCCGCTTCGTGCAGGCGGCGGCCGCGGCGGGCAAGCCGGTGGCGGCGGTGAACCTGGGGCGCACGCGAGCCGATGCGCTGCTTTCGCTGAAGGTCGAGCGCCCCGTCGGCGAGGCGCTGACGGCGCTGGCGCAGCAGCTTGCCTAGCTCCGGCTGGACGTGCCGATCAGGGAGCGGACGAAAGCATCCACCGCCGCGGTGTAGGCGCCGGGCAGCCCCAGTTCGGAATTGATCTGTGCATGCGAAAGATCTTCCGGGGCCACTTCCGCACGGCCACCGGTTGCGGCGATGCGCGCCGCGAACTGCCGGGCCTGCGTGCATGAGCCGTCGCGGCGCTGGGTGGAGCACACCAGCAGCATCGGCGGCGCGCCGGGCGCAAGGGCATCGGTGGGCGACACCGTGCGCCAGAAGGCGGGATCGTTGCCGAACACGCGATCGTAGAAGGGCATGTGGCGGCGCTGCATTAGTTGGACCGTGTCCAGCGCGGCGCTGTCGAGTGCCACGGCGCCGAGCCAGGGGCGGGCACCTTGTTGCCGGGCGATGGAAGGCGATGCGCTGAGCAATGCGACAAGGTGCGCGCCGGCCGAATGGCCCATGAGCACGAAGCGGCCGGCATCGCCGCCCCACGACGGCGCGTTCGCCTGCGCGGTGGCGACGGCACGTGCCACGTCCTGCGCCTGCTGCATCACGTCGACCTGCGGCACGAAGCGGTAGCTCACCGAAACGAGGATGAAGCCTTGTCCGCGCACCCAGTGTTCGATCTTCTGGTTCACCACCGACGCGGCCGCCTTGTCGCCGAACATCCAGGCCCCGCCGTGGACCATCACGAGCACCGGTGTACCTCGCTGCACGTTCGGCGGCAGGTAGACATCCATGCGCTGGCGCGGATCGGGGCCGTAGGGCTGGTTGGCCAGCAAGCGCACGCTGGCGGGCGGTGCGGCCGTTTCGGCGCCGGGCTGCTGCGCGATGGCCGGCGAGAACGTCAGCGCCAGCAGCCAGGCCGCGCAGATCCCTGCAAGACGTTTCATGAGAGGGCTTCCGGTGAACCGATGAAGGCCGGATTTTCGCGCTGCAGCCCTGTCGCCGGGCTGACCGTTGCACTCAACCGGCGTGCTTCGGCGCCATCCAGCTCGTCGATGCATCCCGGCCCGCGAGGTGCAGGCTGGCCGTGGCAGCAGGCGTTTCGGCCAGCAGACGGCCCTTGCGGAACACCTTGAGCCGCGCGGCGCGCAGCCGGATCGCCTCGACCGCATCGCGCGCCTGCAGAAGCACGAAGCTCGCATCGCAACCCGCCTCGATGCCGTAGCCCTGCAGGTGCATCACGCGCGCCGCATTGGTCGTTACCGCCTCGAAGCACTGGCGGATGCCGGCCTGGCTCGTCATCTGCGCCACGTGCAAGCCCATGTGCGCCACTTCGAGCATGTCGCCCGAGCCCATGCCGTACCACGGGTCCATCACGCAGTCGTGGCCGAAGGCGACGTTGACGCCGGCGGCCATCAGCTCGGGCACGCGCGTCATGCCGCGGCGCTTGGGGTAGGTGTCGTGGCGGCCCTGCAGCGTGATGTTGATGAGCGGATTGGCGACGACGGCCACGCCGCTCTGCGCGATCAGCGGCAGCAGCTTGCTCACGTAGTAGTTGTCCATCGAGTGCATGGAGGTGCAGTGCGAGCCCGTCACGCGGCCCTGCATGCCGAGGCGCTGCGCCTCGAAGGCCAGCGTCTCGATGTGGCGCGAGAGCGGGTCGTCCGACTCGTCGCAATGCATGTCGACCAGCTTGCCGCGTTGGGCGGCGATCTCGCACAGAAGCTTCACGCTGGCCGCGCCATCGGCCATGGTGCGCTCGAAATGCGGAATGCCGCCGACCACGTCCACGCCCTTGTCGAGCGCGCGCTCCAGGTTCTCGACGCCGCTGCGCGAGCGCAGCACTCCGTCCTGCGGGAAGGCGACCAGCTGCAGGTCGAGGTAGGGCGCGACCTTGCGCTTGACTTCGAGCAGCGCATCGACCGCGAGCAGGCTCGGGTCGCTGGTGTCGACGTGAGAGCGAACGGCCAGCAGCCCCTTGGCCACGGCCCAGTCGCAATAGGCCAGGGCGCGCTCGATGAGCGCGTCGGCCGTGAGCAGCGGCTTCAGCTCGCCCCACAGTGCGATGCCTTCGAGCAGCGTGCCGCTTTCGTTGACGCGCGGCAGGCCGTAGCTCAGCGTGGCGTCCATGTGGAAATGCGGGTCGACGAAATGGGGCGCGAGCAGCAGGCCCTGCGCATCGAGCTTCTCGTGCGCCGGTGCATCGAGGCCTGCGGTGACTTCGGCGATGCGCCCGCCCTGCACGGCGATCGACATGCCGGTGCGGCCGTCGGGGAGCGTGGCGTTGGTGATGAGGAGGTCGAGCATCGTGGTGGGTCTCTGGCAGCCGGGCGACGAAGGCCCGATGGATATCGGATTGCCGCTATTTTCCTTCGGCATTGCGTCGCAGTGTCAGCGATGTCAACGCAGCGAGCGCGCCGAGCGCGGCAGTGGCCAGAAATGCCGCCCGGCAGCCCTGCAGCTGGCGTGGACCGTAGCCCACCATCTGCTGGAGCACGATAGAGATGAAGAAGGTCGATGCCGTCATATTGCCGATGTGCTCGGCGTATGCCACGCCGAGCAACTTCATCGCGATGTGCAAGCGCAGCTTCGGGGATTCGCCGGCGCGCTATTTCGCGCAGCGCGGCGAATCGTGCTAACTGGCGAGCCGGGAAGTCAGCGCATGCGCTGTCCCCGATAGCGGTACTGTCCCGCCGCCGGCCCGACCTCGATGGTCACGCGGCGCAGCTTGTCGTCATGCCCGGACGTCGCCTTCGCCGTCACCACGATGCCGCGCGGCGTGGCGCGGCAGGTGAGGTCGGTGAGCGCGATCTCGGCATGGTCGTTGTCGAGTTCGGCAATCGCTACCGTGTGTTCGGCATGCAGGCCGCCATTGGCATCGCGCGCCATCCACTGCACATAGAGGAAGGACTGCGCGTACTGGTCGGCATGGATGACGCGGTACGTGCCCTGATGGGTCTTGCCCCAGGTGCCGCACAGCTGTACCCAGCTGACCGAATCGGGCGTCTTGAAGGTGTCGTAGCTGTAGTCGCTGCCCAGTGCGTTCGCGCCTGTGCCGGCAAACGTCAACAGCGCGCCAAGCAGCGTTGCAGCGGTTGTTTTCACCATCAGCGTTCCCCTTTGCGATAGGGCTTCATCAGCGCCTGCGGATAGCTGGCCTTGCGCGCCACCAGCACCAGCGCCAGGATCGACAGCAGGTACGGCAGCATCAGGTACAGCTGGTAGGGCAGCATGGCATCGCCCGATTGTTGCAGCCGCAGCTGCAGCGCGTCGAAGAAGGCGAACAGCAGCGCGCCGACCAGCGCCTTGCCCGGACGCCACGAGGCGAACACCACCAGCGCCACGCAGATCCAGCCGCGGCCGTTCACCATGTTGAAGAAGAAGGCATTGAAGGCAGACAGCGTGAGGAACGAGCCGGCCACGCCCATCAGCGCCGAGCCCGCGACGATGGCGCCCGTGCGCGTGGCCGCAACCGACACGCCCTGGCTCTCGGCCGCCTGCGGGTTCTCGCCGACCATGCGCAGCGCGAGGCCGAGCGGCGTGCGGTACAGCACCCAGCCGATGATGGGCACCAGCAGCAGCGCGAACAGCGTGAGCGCGGTCTGGGCATTGAGGATCGGAATGGGCAGCCAGTCCATCGGCGCAAAGGGCGTGATGGTCGGCGGTGTGTTCACCTTTGGAAAACTCACGCGGTAGCCGAAGTAGCTGAGCGCGGTCGCCAGCAGCGTGATGCCCAGCCCCGAGACATGCTGCGAGAGCGCCAGGCCTACGGTAAGAAAGGCGTGCAGCAGCCCGAACACCAGGCCCGTCAGCGCGGCCACGCCCACGCCGACCCACAGCGGCGCGCCTGCATACACCGCGAGCCAGCCGGTGAAAGCGCCCGCGACCATGATTCCTTCGATGCCGAGGTTGAGCACGCCCGCGCGCTCGCACAGCAGCACGCCGAGCGTGCCCAGAATCAGCGGCGTGGCGATGCGCAGCACCGCGACCCAGAAAGCCGGGTTGGCGAGGATGTCGAGCAGGTCGGTCATGCTGTATTCCTCGCTCCCCTTCCGGGGGAGGACTGGGGTGGGGGCAAGATCGGGAAGGGACATGCTGTCATTTGAATCGCACCCGGTATTGCGTCAGCAGCGTTGCCACGAGCACCGCGATCAGCGAGGCGGCGACGATCACGTCCGCAATGTAGGTCGGCACGCCGACCGCGCGGCTCATGGTGTCGGCGCCGACCAGCACGCCCGCCACGAACACGCCGGCCGCGATCACGCCCAGCGGATGCAGCCCCGCCAGCATCGCGATCACGATGCCCGTGTAGCCGTAGCCCGGCGACATGTCGAGCGTGACGTAGCTCGTGCGGCCCGCCACCTCGATCGCGCCCGCCAGCCCGGCCAGCGCGCCCGAGAGCAGCGCCACCATCACCACGGTGCGCGTCACCGGCACGCCGGCGAAGGCCGCGGCGCGCGCATTCGCGCCCACGGCGCGAATGTCGAAACCCAGCACCGTGTACTTGAAGACAGCCCACACCGTCACGGCGAGCGACACGGCCCACAGCAGTCCAGTGTGCACGCGCGTCTGCGCGATGAGCTTGCCCAGTTCGAGGTCGGACTGCAGCGACACGCTCTGCGGCCAGCCCATGGCGCTCGGGTCTTTCATCGGCCCGTCGAGCAGCGCCGAGACGCCGAGCAGAACGATGAAGTTGATCAGCAACGTGGTGACGACCTCGTCCACGCCCAGCCGGTTCTTCATGAGCGCCGGGCCCAGCAGCATCAGTGCGCCCGCGATGGCGGCAGCCAGCATCATCAGCGGAAACAGCAGCCAAGGCGACAGCTCGAAACCGGTGCCGCCATGCATACCGCCCACCGCCACGGCGGCCAGCGCGCCAGCGTAAAGCTGGCCCTCGGCGCCGATGTTGAACAGCCGCGCCTTGAATGCGACCGTGGCCGCCAGCCCGGTGAGGATCAGCGGGATCGCGCGCGTCAGCGTTTCGCTCCACGCGAACACCGAGCCGAAGCCGCCCTGCAGAAGCAGCGCATAGGTGCGACCGACCGGAGCGCCGGCCCACAGCACCAGCAGCGCACTGACCGCCATGGTGAAGACGACCGCGCCGATGGGGGCAAGCACCAATGCGGCGCGCGAGGTCTCGTGGCGTCGTTCGAGCCGCATCATGTTGCGGCTCCTTTGGATCGAGGCGCCGTCGCGCCGGCCATGGCCAGCCCGATGGCTTCACGCGTCCACGCGGTGGCCGGGCGGGCTTCGCCCAGGCGGCCGCCATGCATCACGGCCACGCGGTCGCCGAGCGCGAGCACTTCGTCGAGGTCATCGGAGATCAGCAGCACGGCCGCGCCTGCGTCGCGTGCTGCAATCAGTTGCTGCTGCACATAGGCCACCGCGCCGATGTCGAGGCCCCAGGTCGGCTGGTGCGCGACGATCAGGCGCGGCGCGCGGTTCGGGTGCTTCCTGTTGTCGTCGCCTTTGGCCGCTTCGGGCTGCTCAGGCGCGAGCAGTGCACGCCCCAGGATCAGTTTCTGCATGTTCCCGCCGGAGAGAGAACGGGCCGGGGCCATCAGGCCGGCGCCGCGCACGTCGAATGCCTTCTCGATGCGCCGCGCATGCAGCCGGGTGGCGGTGCGTTTCACGAGCCACGACCAGTGCGAGAACACCGGGCTGCGCAGCCGTTCCGACACCGCGTTCTCCCACACCGGCAGATCACCGACCACGCCGACGGCATGCCGGTCTTCCGGAATGCGCGCGACGCCGCGCTGCACCAGCCGGGCCGGCGAGGGCGGCAATGCGCGGCCCATGAATTGGGCGGTGCCAGAGATGGCGCGGCGCGTGCCGCTCAGCAACTCGGCGAGCGCGACCTGGCCGTTGCCGGAGACCCCCGCAATGGCGGTGATCTCGCCCGCGCGCAGCGTCAGCGATACCTCGCGAAGGCCGGCCGAATGGTCCTGCCCGCCGTCCTTGTCCGATACGGTGCTCACGTGATCGAGCACACAGACCGCATCGCCCACTGATCTGGCCGGCCGCCGCTGCGGCGCCTCGACCGCATGCCCGACCATCCACAGCGCGAGCTGCGCCTGCGTGGTGTCGGCGGTGCGCGCCTCGGCTACCAGCTTGCCGCCGCGCAGCACGGCCACGCGGTGCGACACGCGCAGCACCTCGCCGAGCTTGTGGCTGATGAAGATGACCGACAAGCCCTGCGCCACCATCTGCGCGAGCGTGGCGAACAACGCCTCGCTTTCCTGCGGCGTGAGCACGGCGGTCGGCTCGTCGAGGATCAGGATGCGCGCGCCGCGGTACAGCGCCTTGAGGATTTCCACGCGCTGGCGCTCGCCGACCGAGAGGCTGCCGATCTGCACATCAGGCTGCACCGGCAGGCCGAAGCGCCGGGCCACCTCGAGCAGCCTGGTGCGTGCGGCGGCGCGGCGCGACACGGGGAGCCACAGCGGCTCGGTGCCCATCATCACGTTGTCGAGCACGCTGAGGTTGTCGGCCAGCGTGAAATGCTGGTGCACCATGCCCACGCCGGCGGCGAGCGCGGCCTTCGGGTTGCCCGGCGGCAGCGGTGCACCGAAGACTTCGATGCTGCCTTCGTCGGCGACGTAGTGGCCGAACAGGATGGACATCAGCGTCGATTTGCCGGCGCCGTTCTCCCCAAGCAGCGCGAGCACCTCGCCGGCCTGCAGGTCGAGGGAGATGGCGTCGTTGGCGACGAGGGAGCCGAAGCGCTTGGTGATGCCTTCGAGGCGGAGAACGGTCGTGGTGTTCATGAAGGCCTTGCTCTTTCCCCCGGGAAGGGAGGGAGAGGACGCGGGATCACTTCCACGCAGCGAGGAACGCGAGCATGACCTTTGCGGAGTTGTCCGCCGCAATGCCCATGAAGGTGCCCATCTCGTTCTCGCCGTCGCCGCCGCCCGCGAGGTCGCTGAGCGAGCGGAAGGCGATGTAGGGCACGCCATTGGCATAGGCGACCATGCCCACGGCCGCAGTTTCCATGTCGAGCACGTTGGCCTGGAAGGTCTTGTAGGTGTATTCGCGGTAGGCCTTGTTGTCCATGAAGGCCTGGCCCGAGACGCCGTTGCCGCCGACCACCAGCTGCGGCTTGCGCGGCAGGCACTTGCCGGCGCTGCAGTTGGCAAGGTCTACGCTGCGGATGCCACGCGCCACGTCGAGCATCTTCGGGTCGGCCTCGAACCAGAACTTGCGCTGGATCTCGGGGCGCGCCGCCGATCGCACCTCGACCGGGCGCGGGAACATCATGCCGAAGTTCGGCCGCGTGGCGTCGGTGATGAAGGGCGGCGCCGTGTACTTGCCGGGTGCGGTTTCGCGCGCCATCAGCACCTCGAGGTACTGGCCCCACTGGGCCGGCACCGTGACGTCGCCGACGTGCAACGACGGATTCACGCCGCCCGCGATGCCGCTGAACACGATGTTCGTGACACGGAATCGGTCGAGCACGAGCTGCGTGTTCATCGTCGCGTTCGTCATGCTGATGCCCGACAGGAACAGCACCACGGGCTTGCCTTCGAGCGTGCCGGTGGTGAATTCCACGCCGTTCACGCTGTACTTCACCGGGCCTTGCAGGCGCGTCAGCAGCAGCTTGAGCTCGGGTTCGAAGGCCGAGAGCACCGCGATGCGCGGCGTGCTGTCCAGGCGCGTGCTGCTGTCGGTGCTGACGACAGCGGGCGACCTGTAGACGCCGACGCAACCCGAGAGCACGAGGCCGAGCGTGGCGGCAAGCACCGGACCCCGCAGGCGTTGCAGCAATGAAGTGTGGTGGGTCGTCATGAGTTGGTGGGTGGTAGTGCAGGGCGATGCGCGGCATCGGGCGTGGCGATCCAGGCCTGCAGCGCGGGAGCACGCGGGTGCTTTGGCGCCAGGCCGACGAAGGTGGTGTAGGCGGCGAGCGCCTTGGCGTCGTTGCCGGCCTGCAGCTGCGCATCGCCGAGGTTCAGGTAGGCGAGGGCACGGCTGCCGTCCATGTCGATGGCCTGCTCGAACCAGCGCGCAGCCTCGACCGGCTTGCCGCGCTTGAAGTACAGGAAGCCGAGGTTGTTGGCCGCCAGCGCGAAGCGCGGCTGCTGCTTGAGCGCCTCGGTGAAGGCGGCTTCGGCCTCCTCGTAGCGGCGCTCGCGGTACAGCTGCAGCCCGCGGTCGTTGGCGCGCTGGGCCGCCACGCGCGGCGGCAGCGGCGCGGCGGCCGGCATCGTCAGCCTGGCCTCGGCGCCGTCCAGGTTCTTCACCACCACCTCGATGGCGGCGGCGGCCTTGGGCGTCGCCGCGGCGGCATGCACGGCCTGCTCGTTGGCCTCGTCGATGCGCTTGTTGACCTGGCTGGCCGAGGCATCGAGCTGCACGACGTCGCCGCTGAGGCCTTCGCGCTCGGTCGGCAGTGCGAACACGAACTCGCCGCCCTCCGAGCCCGGCAGGCTGCCGAAGGCAGGCGTCTGCCGCGCGATGGCCGAGACGGCAGGCGCCACGTAGGCTGCGAGCTCGGTGCTGGTGATGACGCCGTCGCCATTGAGGTCGGCCTTGCCCGACAGCGCCTGCAGCACCGTCCAGGTGAAGACCGAATGGCCGCCGGGGCCGTCGTCTGCCACCTGCTGGTCGGCGCCGCCGGCGGTGATCATCTGGCGGCCGATGCGGCGCGCGTTGTCGCTCAGGAAGTTCTTGCTGCCGCGCGGCCCGCCGCCCCGCGTGAGGCCCAGGCCCGAGTAGCAGGCGTCCACCATGAACAACACGTGCTTGGCCGACAGCGCCTCGGCCACTTCCTGCAGCTGCGGCATGGAGATGGCGTCGGCCGCCAGGTCGTCGAGCGACGCATCGACCGGGATGATGTAGCCGACGTCGCGCCCGCTCGCGAGCTTGCGGGTGCTGCCATGGCCGGCGAAGAACACCAGCACGCGGTCGTCGCGTTTCACGCGCTTGCTGTCGGTCAGCTTGTCGTTGAGCGTGCGCAGGATGTTGGCGCGCGTGGCGTCGCCGTCGTACAGCGCCGTGACGTTCTCGGGCTTGAAGCCGAAGCGCGTGACCAGCGCCTGTTCCATGGCCTTGCCGTCGAGCACCGCGTGATGCAGACCGGGCCACCTGGCGTACTTGTCGATGCCGATCACCAGCGCGTAGCTTTCGCGGTAGAGCGTGTCGCCGGCAGCGGCGGCGGCAATGCCGTCGTCCGGTGCCGCGCGCTTGGGCGCATTGACGACGAACTTGCCGTCGCGCCAGGTGGCGAAGCGGTAGCCGTCGGCCACCAGCTGGTCGAGCACCGTCGGCAGCGCCTGCACGGTGCGGCCCTGGATGTCGTGGAACAGGATCACGCCGTGCTTGGCCTTGTCGACCTCGGCCAGCACGCGGTCGGCGATCGACTTGGGCACCGGGTCGGCCCAGTCCATGGAGTCGACGGTCCACATCATCGAGCGCAGCTTGAGCGCCTCGACCGTGCTGAGCTTGTCTTCGTTGCGCGCGCCGTAGGGAAAGCGGAACAGCGTGGATTGCGGGCGGCCGGTGACGTCGAGCAAGGCCTCGGTTTCGGTGGCCTCGGTGCGCACCGCGTCGTCGCTCATCTTCGCCATCATGCCGTGGCTGAAGCTGTGGTTCGCCAGCACATGCCCCGCGGCCAGCACGCGCTTGGCCACAGCGCCGTTGGCGCCGAGCTGGGCCTTGCCCTGGGCATCGAGCTTGCCGAGGTTCTGGCCGAGCTCGAAGAAGATAGCCGGCGCGTCGTAGCGCTTGAGGATCTCGAGGATCTCGTCCGTGTGCTTGGCGTGCGGGCCGTCGTCGAAGGTCAGCACCACGGTCTTCGGGGGCAGCGAGGTGCCGAAGATCTCGCGCGAATCAGCGGCGCTTTCCTTGGCACCACCCGCGGGCTGGGTGTAGGGGACGATGGCGCCGAAGTCCTTGAGGATCTTCTCGCGCGAATAGATGCCCTGGAGCTTGGCCACGTAGTCGGCCCATTTTTCCCGCTTGGGCTCAATGCCGCGCTGCGCGAAGCGGCCGAACACGTCCTTCAGTTCACGGTCGTAGGCCTGCTCGATCTCGGCGAGCACGACCAGGTCTTCGCTCGCGCGGCGGCCGAGCTTGAGGCCGGACAGCGACTGCGCCTGGCCGTAGCGCGTGCTCAGCTCACCGAGGAATTCCTTGAACGCGAGGCGGTCGGCATCGAACCAGCTCGGCTCGCTTTCGATGCGGTCCAGCAGCGCGTTCAATGCGGGCACCGTGGCCGGATCGGATTCCTCGCCGGCCTGGGCGACCAGTGCACGCTGGCGCTCCTGCATGTCATGGAACAGCAGTTGCCCAACCGCGCCGACCGCGCGCTTCTCGGCCGCGTCGAGCGTGCGCTCGCCGGTCATCAGCACGATCATCTGCCGGTGGGCGGCGAGCAGGGCATCGGCACGCTCCTGCAGCTGGGGCGGGATGCCGACCGGCGACGCGGCCACTGGGGGTGCTGCCGCCGATGCGGCCATCGCAGGAGGCGTGGCCGCCGCGGCGGGCGCCGCCGCAGCCACGGGTTGCTCACGCTGGCACGCGGCGAGGCCGAGCGCCAAGGCCACGACAGCCACGGCCTGGCTTGCGGTCTGCCACCGCACACGATTCATTTGCATTCGACGATGCCTACTTTGCGGTGGACTTGGGCTGGCTGTCGTCCACCTTCACCGTGAACTTGCCCGACAGGATGTCGGCCTGCCTGGCCTTCACCTTGGCGACGATGTCTGCCGGCACCTTCTTCTCGAAGGTGCCCAGCGGCGCGAGCTCGGAGCCCTTGTGCTTCATCTGTGCGTACACGCCGTAGTCTTCGGCAGCGAACTTGCCTTCCTTCACGAGCTTGATCGCGCGGTCGGCAGCGGGCTCGAAGTTCCACAGGGCGGAGGCGACCACCGTGTCGGGGTACTGGCCTTGCGTGTCGATCACGTTGCCGATGGCGAGCTTGCCCTTTTCCTTGGCCGCGTCCGAAACGCCGAAGCGCTCGGCGTACATCACGTCCGCGCCCTTGTCGATCATGGCGAAGGCTGCTTCCTTGGCCTTCGGCGGGTCGAACCAGCTGTTGATGAAGCTCACGCTGAACTCCACCTTCGGGTTCGTTTCCCTGGCGCCTGCCATGAAGGCGTTCATCAGGCGGTTGACCTCGGGAATCGGAAAGCCGCCGACCATGCCGATGCGGTTGCTCTTCGTCATGCCGCCCGCGACCATGCCGCTCAGGTAGGCCGGCTCCTGGATGTAGTTGTCGAACACGCTGAAGTTGGGTGCCTGCGGCTTGAGCGACGAGCCCATCAGGAAGGCCACCTTGGGAAAGTCCTTGGCCACCTTGCGCGCAGCCGCCTCCACGCCGAACACCTCGCCCAGGATCAGCTGGTTGCCGCCGGTGGCGTACTCGCGCATCACGCGTTCGTAGTCGGCGTTGCTGACGTTCTCGGTGGCCTTGTATTCGATCTCGCCGCGCGCCTCGGCCGCCTTCAGCGCCTTGTGGATGCGGCCCACCCATTGCTGCTCGAACGGCACGGTGTACACCGCCGCCACCTTGAGCTTGGCCTGTGCGAACGCCAGGCCGGGCGCGCCCGCCGCAAGCGCTGCGGCGATGGCGACGGAACGAATGATCAACTGACGGCGTGCTGTCACGGTGCTTCTCCTCGGTCTATGAAAAAAACGTGGCCTCGATGGCGCATCTGTTCGGGGCACACCGCAGAACCGGCTTTGCCGGGCCGCTGGTGTTGCCCCCGGTAGGGGGAAGGCGAAGCGACACGAAGTGCGCGCAGCCTGGGGGCGAGCCTTACTTCGTGCCGAAGATCCGGTCGCCCGCGTCGCCGAGGCCGGGCAGGATGTAGCCGTGGCTGTTCAGCTCGCGGTCGATCGCGGCCGTGTAGATCGGCACGTCCGGATGGGCCTTCTGCATGGTTGCGACGCCTTCGGGGCAGGTCAACAGGCAGACGAACTTGATCGACTTGGGGTTCAGCTCTTTCAGGCGCTCGACTGCGGCCACGGCCGAGTTGCCGGTGGCCAGCATCGGGTCGACCACGATCACGTCGCGGTTCTCCATCTCGCCCGGCATCTTGAAGTAGTACTCCACGGCCGTCAGCGTCTTGGGGTCGCGATACAGGCCGATGTGGCCGACGCGCGCGCCCGGCACCACGGTCAGCATGCCGTCCAGGATGCCGGTGCCGGCACGCAGGATCGACACCAGCACCAGCTTCTTGCCGTCGATGACCTTGGCCTGCATGGTCTCGAGCGGGGTCTCGACCTCGATGTCCTGCATCGGCATGTCGCGCGTGACCTCGTAGGCCATGAGCATGCTGATTTCATTGAGGAGCCGGCGGAAGCTGTTGGTGGACGCGTCCTTGCGGCGCATCAGGGTGAGCTTGTGCTGGACGAGGGGGTGGTTGACGAGGTGGACGTTGCTCATTGGAATTTTTTCTATCGTTGCTGAAAACCGGGAGTCTAGAAGACAGTGCCGTCGCTCTCGATCAGCAGAGGCGGAGCACCGTCACGCAAGCGCTGTGCCAGAGCCCGGCCCGCCGCCCAGGTGCCGCCTTCCAGAACGCAGGCCAGCGGCAATTCTTCCTCGGTGCGGTCGAGCACCTTGCGCACGCGCGGTGCCACCTCGTCGAGCAGCGCCACCGTGAGAGCGCGCCATTCGACGATGAACTCGTCGCCCACCTTCCAGCGGCGCTCGAGGAAGGCGGGGTCCTTCGGCACGATCACGCCGCTGTCGATCAGCAGGCCGCCGTTGCGGTACTCGGGCAGGGCCGTGAGCGCGTCGAGGTGCCGCACCTTCACTCCGGCCCACTCGAAGGGCTCGAGCAGCGAGTACGTGAGCCACTGCGAAAGCTTGTGGAAGGGCATCCAGCCATTGGTGAGGCCGGGTCCGCGCACCGCGCTGTGCCGCCAGCAGTCGCCCAGCGCCAGCGCCGGGTCGCCCGAGCCGATGCCGCCTGCACTGTCGCTGCCGTCGGCGGCAATGCTGTCGACCGCGTTGGCCGCCGGCCAGATGCGCGAGAGCGTCTCCAGCAGCAGCGAAAGAATCTGGTGCGCGGTGATCTCGGCGGTGGGCGGCGTGGCGGCGCCGAAGGGCGCCACGAGGGCGTCGAACATGCCGGCGGGGCGGCCGTCCTCGCCGAAGGTCTCGGGCTGCTCGCTCATCGCTTCGCCAAGCCGGCGCAGCAGCACCGCGCGGCCCGCGAGGCCCACCAGCGGATTGACTTCGCTGACCTGGAACGCGTCGCCGAGCCGGTCGGTGACGAGGCCGCGCAGGCCGGCCGCATCGGCCTGGCAGGGATGGTCGGGGTTCGACGAGAAAAGTCCGCTGGTGAAGGCGTGGAAGCTCGCCACGCCCAGCCCTTCGGAACGCGTGAAGCGCGCGCCCGTGGCCGGCTCTGTGTAGCCCCAGTCGGGGCCTGCGCCGGCGTCGAGCAGCACGCTCACCAGCACGAGGTCGATGTGCGCGCGGGCGCGCTGCCGTGCATCGATGCGCGGAGCGAGCAACTCGTCCAGCTGCTTCAGCCGGTCGGCGCCCCCCGCCTCGAAATGGCGCCAGCGGCTGTGGTATGGGATGGTGTCCCACGGATAACGCTCGCGCGTGACCTCCGCGACGGTGCGTGCGGCGTCTTCGAGCGTGTCGTCGCCGCCGATGCGGAACCACTGCGATTCGCCCCGGCGCGCGCGCGCCAGCAGGGCGCCCGCGCGCTGCCGGATGGCGGCTGTGGTGCGCAGCAGGCTGGCAGCGCCGGCAGGGTGCGCGGTGTCGGCCGTGAATTCGATGGACGGGTCGATCTCGCCCGCGCCGCCCGGCGGCAAGCTGCCCGATCCGTCGACCGGCATGTTGTCGAATTGGTCGTGACTGTTGCTCATTCGGCGAGTCCCCGGCCTTTGGCCTTCTTGAGTTCGTCGGCGTCCGGCACCGGGCCGGGCGTGAAATAGCCGGCGGCCATCTTCGCGTCCATCTCGACGCGGGCGTCCGCTGGAATCAGCTCGTCGGGAATGTTCACCCGCTCGCCGATCTCGATGCCCGAGCCGGTGATCGCGTCGAACTTCATGTTGCTCATCGACACGAGCCGATGGATCTTCTTGATGCCGAGCCAGTGGAAGACGTCGGGCATCAGCTCCTGGAAGCGCATGTCCTGCACCCCGGCCACGCACTCGGTGCGCGCGAAGTACTGGTCGGCCGTGTCGCCGCCGACCTGACGCTTGCGCGCGTTGTAGACCAGGAACTTGGTGACCTCGCCGAGCGCGCGGCCTTCCTTGCGCGAGTAGGCGATCAGGCCGACACCACCGCGCTGCGCACCCTGGATGCACTCCTCGATGGCGTGCGTGAGGTAGGGCCGGCAGGTGCAGATGTCGGAGCCGAACACGTCGGAGCCGTTGCACTCGTCATGGATGCGCGCGGTGAGCTCAACGTCGGGATTGGCCAGGTCGCGCGGATTGCCGAAGATGTAGAGCGTCTGCCCACCGATGGGCGGCAGGAACACTTCGAGGTCGGAGCGCGTGACCAGCTCGGGGTACATGCCGCCAGTCTCTTCGAACAGCGTGCGGCGCAGGTCGGTCTCGGAGCAGCCGAAGCGCCGCGCCACCTCGGGCAGGTACCACACGGGTTCGATGGCGGCCTTGGTGACCATCGCGGCGCCACCGGCGGTGAGGAACTTGCCATCGGCCTTGAGGCGGCCGCTCTGCAGCGCCTCGATCACCTCGGGCAGGATCACGTGGGCCTTCGTGATCGCGATGGTCGGGCGGATGTCGTAGCCCGCCGCGAGTTCTGCAGAAAACACATCGGCCACCAGTGCGCCCCACGGGTCGAGCGACACGATGCGGCCCGGATCGCTCCACTGCGGATACGGGCCGATCACGTCGGTCGGCGCGGTGTTGGTCAGGTCGGCTTTGTGCTCGCGCTTGAGCGCCCCTGCCGCCACCGCCAACGCGCGGTACACGCTGTATGAACCGCTGTGCGTGCCGATGACGTTGCGGTGCGCGCGCTTGGTGGTGGTGCCGACGACCGGCCCTCGTTCGGTGGCCGTGGCCGCGCCCCACTGGATGGGCAGGGCGCCGAAGCCGCCCGCGTGCGAGGTAAGCCGGATGTGGCCGGTCGACGTCGAGGGATGGAGCGGGGGGAGGGGCGTGACGCCGCCGGGGACGGAAGGGATCGTTGTACTGTCTGCAGACATTGGAGGCCCTCAAAAAACACAATGTACCGATGGCGTGTGGCGCTTGCAAGCGGATGGCTTGGGCACAATCAGCCGGAATCTTTTTTCGACACGGCTGTAACCGGCCGGCCCGATGGCACGAAACACAATAAGCAGCAGGGTGAACCCGAGCGACGCGGAAGCGGCGCTGCGCAGCCTGTTCCTTCGCGGCCTCGACGGCGACGCGAAGGCCTACCGCGACTTCCTGCAGCGACTCAGCGCGCACCTGCGCGCCTTTCTGGGCAAGCGCCTCTTTGGCTGGCCCGATGAAGTGGAAGACCTCGTCCAGGAATGCCTGCTCGCCATGCACAACCAGCGCCACACCTACCAGAGCGACCAGCCGCTGACGGCCTGGGTGCATGCGATTGCGCGCTACAAGATGATCGACCTGCTGCGCGCCAAGTCGGTTCGCGAAGACCTGCATGACCCGCTGGACGACGACCTGGCTGTGTTCACCGAATCGGCCGAGGAGGCCAGCGATGCGAAGCGCGACCTCGGCGGCCTGCTCGAAACCCTGCCCGAGCGCCAGCGCCTGCCGATCGTGCACGTGAAGATCGAAGGCCTGTCGGTGGCGGAAACCGCGAGCCTGACCGGCATGTCGGAGTCGGCCGTGAAGGTCGGTATCCACCGCGGACTCAAGGCGCTGGCGGCGCGGTGCGGCAGCAATTGGGGAAGTGCGGCATGAAGACCGACGATCTCGTCGCGATGCTGGCGAATGGCGAGGTGGCCGCGCCGCGCCGCCGCGCCGGCCGGCGCATCGGGCTGGCGGTGCTGCTGGGCCTGCCGCTCTCGTTCGCGATCCTGTTCGCCGGGTATGGCGTGCGGTACGACATCGTGCAGGCCATGTTCTGGCCGATGTTCTGGGTCAAGGTGCTGTTCCCGCTGTGCATCGCAGCGGCCGGCTTCGTGGCCGTGGAGCGGCTTGCGCGGCCGGGTGTGGCGCCGCGGCGCGCCTGGGTCGGCGCGGCGCTGCCGGTGCTCGGGGTGTGGGTGCTGGCGGTGGTCGCCTGGTTCACCCTGCCGATGGAAGCGCGCATGCCCTCTCTGATGGGGCAGTCATGGCGCATCTGCGCGCTGAGCATCGGGCTGATGGCGCTGCCGGTGTTCGCGGCCACGCTGGTGGCGCTCAAGGGAATGGCGCCCACGCGGCCGGCGCTGGCGGGGGCCGCGGCCGGGGTGCTGGCCGGAGGCGTTGGTGCCGCGATCTATGCGCTGCACTGCATGGAACTCACCGCGCCGTTTCTCGCAGTCTGGTACGTGAGCGGGATCGCGGTGCCGGTGCTGGCTGGCGCCGCGCTGGGGCCGCGCCTGCTGCGCTGGTAGGCGGCCCCCGAGGGGGCATCCTCAGCGCTTCTTGCTGCCGAAGATCCCGCCCAGCACCCCGCGCAGGATCTCCTTGCCTACCGAGGTGCCCATCGTGCGCACCGCCGACTTGGCCATGGTCTGCACCAGCCCGTCGTGCTTCGCGCCGCGCGGTCCGGTGGTGCCGAAGAGCATGTCGTTGAGCATGCCGCCCATGCCGGAGCCGGACGATTCGGCCGCGGGCTTGCCACCCGCGCCAACCGCGGGCGCGTCGGGTGCGCTCTCGGCGCGGCCCTTGAGCTTTTCGTAGGCCGATTCGCGGTCCACCGTCTTCTCGTAGACGCCCGCGACCAGCGAGCCCGCGACCAGCGCCTTGCGCTGGTCGGGCGTGATCGGGCCGAGCTGGCTGCCCGGCGGCAGCACGAATACGCGTTCGGTCACGCTCGGTCGGCCCTTTTCGTCGAGGAAGCTCACGAGCGCCTCGCCGACCGCGAGTTCGGTGATGGCGGTTTCGATGTCGAGGCCCGGCTTCTGGCGCATGGTGCTGGCGGCCGCCTTCACGGCCTTCTGGTCGCGCGGGGTGAAAGCGCGCAGCGCGTGCTGCACGCGGTTGCCCAACTGGGCCAGCACCGTATCGGGAATGTCCAGCGGGTTCTGCGTGACGAAATACACGCCCACGCCCTTGGAGCGCACCAGGCGCACCACCAGCTCGATGCGTTCCACCAGCGCCTTGGGCGCCTCGTTGAACAGCAGGTGGGCCTCGTCGAAGAAGAAGGCCAGCTTGGGCTGCTCGGGATCGCCGATTTCGGGTAGCTGCTCGAACAGCTCCGACAGCATCCACAGCAGGAAGGTGGCGTACAGGCGCGGCGAGTTCATGAGCTTGTCGGCCGTGAGGACGTTGATGACCCCCTTGCCGCCCACGGTCTGCATGAAGTCGGCGATGTTGAGCATCGGCTCCCCGAAGAACTTGTCGCCGCCCTGGGTCTCGATCTGCAGCAGGCCGCGCTGGATGGCACCCACGCTGGCGGCGCTGATGTTGCCGTACTGAGTGGTGAACTGGCTCGCGTTCTCGCCCACGTACTGCAGCATGGCGCGCAGGTCTTTCAGGTCGAGCAGCAGCAGGCCGTTGTCGTCGGCGATCTTGAACACCAGGTTCAGCACGCCGGCCTGTGTTTCGTTCAGGTCGAGCATGCGGGCCAGCAGCAGCGGGCCCATGTCGGAGATGGTGGCGCGCACCGGATGGCCCTGTTCGCCGAACACATCCCACAGCGTGACGGGGCAGGCGGAGGGCTCGGGCAGATCGATGCCGCGTTCTTTCAGCGTGGCGGCCAGCTTGTCGCCGATAGTGCCCTTTTGGCTGACGCCCGTCAGGTCGCCCTTGACGTCGGCCATGAACACCGGCACGCCGATGCTGGACAGCTTCTCCGCGATGGTCTGCAGGGTGACGGTCTTGCCGGTGCCGGTGGCGCCGGTGATCAGGCCGTGGCGGTTGGCCAGGCTGGGGAGAAGATTGCACTCGATGGCTTCATGCCGTGCGATCAGAAGGGGGTCGGCCATGGGGCGCTCCGGGTCGTATCGAAGCGGGTAGTCTAGGGCCTGTGTACCCTGTGCAAGGGGGTCGCGAAGTTCGCCACAGCCAGCCCCTTTTCGAAGCAACGCGACCCCCTTGCACAGGGCGAACAGGCCCTAAGCGGCCCTCCTATAATCCACGACCCGCACGATAGTTCAGGCAAAAGTTTCAGGAGGTTTTTTTGTCATCGACTGCTCAGCCCCCCATTCCCGCCACTGGCGATGCCTCCGAACAGTCGCCGATCGAAAAAGAGCTGGCCGTGCTGCTCGTGAGCGCGCTGAATCTCGAAGTGGCCCCCGAGGACATCGTGCCGACCGAACCGCTCTATGGCGAAGGCCTGGGACTCGACTCCATCGACATCCTCGAAGTGGCGCTCGAAGTCTCGCGCCGCTATGGGTTCCAACTGCGTTCGGACGACGAACGCAACCAGCAGATTTTTCAGTCGCTGCGCACGCTCGCGACCCACGTCGCCCAGCATCGCGTAGCTTCCTGATCCCATGTCGCGATGGCGAATAGCACTCCTGTTGGTGGTGGGGGTTGCATATGCCGGCCTCTCTCACTGGATGACGCTGTTCCACGCCACGGAGCCATGGGCGGTGGTGGTGTTGCTCGGCCCGCTCTGGCTCGCCGCCATGGGCCTGGCCGCCAGCTGGTTCGGCCGCTGGGGCCTTGCCGCCGTGGCCGTGCTGGGCATTGGCGGTTTTTCGCTCGTCTTCCTTGGTGAGGCGGGCGATCCCAACCGGCTGTACGTGCTGCAGCACGTGGCCATCAACGCAGCCCTGTGCGGCTGGTTCGGCTCGACACTGCGCGGCCGCGGCCTGCCGCTGATCACCCAGTTCGCGCAGCGCGTGCATCCGCTCAAGGGCCACATGCTGGCCTACACCACGCAGCTCACGCGCATCTGGACCGGCTTCTTCGCACTGACGGTGCTGGCGTCGATCCTCATCTACCTGACACGGCCGTTCTCCGAGTGGTCGCTGTTCGCCAATGTGCTGTCGCCGGTGATGGTGACGCTGCTGTTCGTCGGCGAACACCTGCTGCGCTACCGGCTGCATCCCGAATTCGAACGCACGCGCCTCGTGGATGCGGTGCGCGCGTTCTACGGCACATCGTCGGTGGACACCAGCCCCGGCGGCCAATGACACAGGCGCTGCCAGCGTGACGACAGACCTTCGCTTCCTGCCACTGCTCGCGAACCGAGACCCCGACGCCCCCCTGGCGTGGCGCGCCGGTGTCCCCGTGAGCGCGCGGCAGTTCCTGGCCGACGTGGCCCGCTTCGCACCTGGGCTTCCGGGCGAGGGGCCGGCCGTCAATCTCTGTGCTGACCGATACGCCTTCGCCGTGAGCCTGGGCGCGGCGCTGGTGCGCGGCCATGCCAGCCTGCTGCCGCCCGACGCGCGGCCCGACACGCTCGCGCGCCTGCTCGAATCCGGCGGCCCGCATCTTTTTGCGCTCACCGATGACCCGAAGCTGCAGGCCCCGGGCATGCAGCGCGTGCTGTTCGAAAACCGCGCGAGTCCTGGCGGCGGTGCCGATGCCGATAGCGCGGTGCCCGCGATCGACGCGGCCATGCACGCAGCCAGCCTGCTCACCTCGGGCTCGACCGGCGTGCCGCAACCGCACGCCAAGACCTGGCGCACGCTGGTGGGCGACGTGGCGGTGGCCGTCAAGCGCCTGTGCCGGGTGCTGGAGCGTCCCTCGCTCGAAGGCCTCACGCTGGTCGCGACCGTGCCAGTGCAGCACAGCTACGGGCTCGAATCGTCGGTGCTGCTCGCAATGCTCGGCGGCGCAGCATTCGAAAGCGGCCGGCCGTTCTTTCCGGCTGATGTCGCGAAAACTCTGGCCTCGGTGCCGCGGCCCCGCGCGCTGGTCACCACGCCGTTCCATCTCAAGACATTGCTGCTCTCGGGGATCGAACTGCCGCCGGTCGACCTTATTTTGTCGGCCACCGCGCCGCTGTCGCCGCAGCTTGCGCAGCAGGCCGAGCAGGCCATGGGTGGCGTGCTGCTCGAAATCTACGGCAGCACCGAGTCGGGCCAGGTTGCCACGCGCCGCACCACCGACAGTGAAATCTGGGAGACCTTCGGCGAGATTCGCGTGCACGCCGAGCCCGCGGCCGACGGCGGCCCCGAGCGCTTCATCTTCAGCGGCGATTTCATGCCCGAGCCCACGCCGATGGCCGACGTGCTCGAACTGCTGGACGAACGCCGCTTCCGCCTGTTCGGCCGCGCCAATGACCTGATCCACGTGGCGGGCCGGCGCAGCTCGCTGGCGCACCTGAACTTTCATCTCAACAGCATCCCCGGCGTGGACGACGGCGCCTTCTGGCTGCCCGACGAGGTGGCCGACGGGGTCGTGCGGCCGGTGGCCTTCGTGGTTGCGCCCGAGCTCTCGGCCGGTGACATCATCGCGGCCCTGCGGCAGCGGCTCGAACCCGTGTTCGTGCCGCGCAGGGTGGTGCAGGTCAAGTCGTTCCCACGCGAAGGCACGGGCAAGCTCACAGTGCGTGCGCTGCGCGAATTTGCGCTGGCGCAACTCGCCGAAGACGACACACCAGTGCAGATGGCGCACATGGTGCCGGTGGATCACCCCGTATTCGCCGGCCATTTTCCCGGCCAGCCCCTGCTGCCTGGCGCACTGGTGCTGGCCGAGGTCATGGAGTCGATCCGGCGCGTGCCGGCGCTGGTGGCGCGGCTGGGCGCACATCCCACGCTCGCCGCGGCGAAGTTCCTGTCGCCGGTGCGACCGGGCGCCGCGCTATCGATCGAATTGCACCCGGAGGCCGGACCCGGCCGCGGCGTACGTTTCGACGTTCGCTGCGACGGCGTGGTGACCGTCACCGGCCGCTGGACGGCCGTGCAAGAGTCCGCGTGATGAAACACGCCGACGTTGAAGCGCGCGCCTTGAAAGAGGCTGCCCGGGCAGGGGAGGCGACCCCGAATGGCGAGCGCGGTGAAAGTGGGGGCTGGGCGCATGCGCCAGAGCGCAGCAACATGCTTGCGCTGCGTTTCATCGTCGGGATGGCGCTGGTGTGCGGGCGCCACGTCACGCGCCTGCTGCTGCCGCCCATCGCGCTCTACTTCCTGCTGTTCGCACCGGCGCAGCGCCGGCACATCAAGCGCTATCTGTTCAGGGCCATCGGCCCGCAGGCGGGTTGGGTCGACGGTTTCCGCCTGCTGTACGCCTTCGCTTCGACAGTGCTCGACCGCGTCTACTTCCTGCGCGGGCGCATGGACCTGTTCAAGGTCAGCATCGAGGGCAACGTGTCGATCGAGTCGGAGATCGCACAAGGGCGGGGCGCCTTCCTGCTCGGCGCCCACGTCGGCAGCTTCGAGGCGCTGGGCGCCTGCAAGCAGCAGACGCACCAGCGCAACCTGCGCCTGGCGATGCTGATGTACCCGGACAACGCGCAGCGCATCACGGCCATCCTCAACGCCATTGCGGTGCCTGAACTGCGGCCGCACGTCATCGCGCTGGGCCGGCCGCATTCGATGCTCGAACTGCGCGACTGGCTCGACGGCGGCGGCCTGGGCGGCATGCTGGCCGACCGTACGCTGCCGGGCAGCGAAGACCAGCCCGCGCACCAGCGCGGCAACAACATCGTGCTGCCATTCCTCGGGCAGCCGGCGGTTTTCAACGACGGACCCTTCCGGCTGGCGGCTCTGCTGCGCCGCAAGGTGTTCTTCATGGCCGGGCTCTACGGCGGTGGTGCCCGCTACGATGTCCGGTTCGACCCGCTGGCCGACTTCGGCGAGGCGGTCTGTAGCCCCGCGGAGCGCGAAATGCGCATCCGCGCGGCCGTCGAAGCCTATGTGGCACGCCTGGAAGCGCTGTGCCGCGCGTATCCCTACAACTGGTTCAATTTCCATGATTTCTGGCTCGAAGATGCGGCTTGACTGGCTTTGCAGGGCATGCGTGCTCGCGCTGGCCTTCTGCGCCGTGCCGGCCTGGGCGGCGTTCGACCTGCCCGAGCTGATGACGCTGCTGGCCAAGCAGAAGAGCGGGGAGGCTCGCTTCACCGAACAACGCTTCGTGCACGGCCTCGAAGGCCCGCTCGACGCCAGCGGCACGCTGAGCTTCGATGCACCCGACAAGCTGGTGCGCCGCACGCTGTCGCCGCGCATCGAGACCATGGCTGTCGAGGGCAACACGCTGACGCTTTCGCGCGGCGGCCGCACCCGCACGCTGGCGCTGGACAGCATGCCCGAGCTGCTCGGCCTGGTAGAGGCCATGCGCGGCACCCTCACCGGCGACGGCGCCACGCTGCAGCGCTATTTCCGCAGCACCGTGTCGGGCTCGGCTGCCAAGTGGACGCTCGACCTCGTCCCGATGGACAGCCGATTGGCCGCGCAGGTGCGCAGCATGCGCATCAGCGGCCGCGCGAGCGACGTGCTGGGGCTCGAGATGGAGTTCGTCGGCGGTGACCGCTCGGTCATGAACATCACACCGGGCAACGCGGCTCCATCCAGCGCGCCCGGACGCACCACGCCGTGATGCCGCAACAGCAGGCAGGCGGTCCGCCGGGCTGGCGGCGCAGAGCGGTCGTGCTGCTGGCGTGGCTGCTGGTGCTGCTGTGCGGTGCCGTCGTCATTGCGCGCACGCAGATCGGCGCGGATCTCTCCGCCTTCCTTCCCAAGAGCCCGGACGTGCGCCAGCGCGTGCTGATCGAGCAGCTGCAAAGCGGCGTCGCCTCGCGCACGCTGATGCTGGGCATCGAGGGCGGCAGCACCGAGCAGCGTGCCGCCGCGTCGCGTGCTGTCGCCAAAGACATGCGCGAGAGCAAGCTGTTCGATCTGGTCCAGAACGGCGACGTCGGCGACTGGAGCGAGGCGGGAGCCTGGGTGCTGCAGCACCGCTACCAGCTGTCGCCAGGCGTAGTGCCCGGGCAGTTCACCGCCGAGGGTCTGCGCGACGCCATCAACGAAACCCTGTCGATGCTTGGCACGCCGGCCGGCAACGTGATCAAGCCGTTTCTCGACCGCGACCCGACCGGCGAGACACAGCGCATTGCGATGGAGCTGGTGCCCGCCAGCGCGCCGCGCAGCGAAGACGGCGTCTGGATGTCGCGCGCCGCGCCGCGCGCGCTGATGATCGCCACCACGCGCGCCGCCGGCAGCGACCTCGACGCGCAGGCCGTGGCCATCGCACGCGTGCACGCCGCCTACGAGGCCGCGACGCGCGGCATGGGCGCAACGGCACCCAAGCTGCTGCTGAGCGGGCCGCCGGTGTTCTCGGTGATGAGCCGCGACAAGATCAAGACCGAAGCGATCCATCTCGCGGTGGTGGGCGGCATCGTCATGGGGGGGCTGCTGTTGCTGGCGTTCGCCTCGCCGCGTGCGCTGGTCATCGCCTTCCTGCCCGTGGCCACGGGCGTGGTGATCGGCACGGCGAGCGTGAGCCTCGTGTTCGGTTCGGTGCACGGCCTCACGCTGGGCTTCGGCAGCACGCTGATCGGCGAGACGGTCGACTACGCCATCTACTACCTCATTCAGGCGCGGGGCGCGGCCGTGGCTGGCACCGGCTGGCAGCGCTGGCGCGATCTGAACTGGCCGACCGTGCGGCTCGGCCTGCTGACCTCGGTGTGCGGCTTTGCGGCGCTGGTGTTCTCGGGCTTTCCGGGACTGGCGCAGCTGGGCGTCTTCTCCATCGCCGGCCTCGTCGCGGCCGCGCTGGCCACGCGCTACGTGCTGCCGGTGCTGGCGCCCGATGGCGCCACCGGCATGGGCATGCGCAGGTACATGGCGCAAATGGCCGGCGCGCTGGTGCGCGGCCTGCCGCGCCTGCGCTGGCCACTGGCGGCGCTGGGCGTGGCCGCGCTGGCGCTGGTGCTGTGGCAGGGCGGTCACCTGTGGCGCGCCGACCTGGGCGCGATGAGTCCGGTGCCCAAGGCGGCCCAGCAGCTCGACGAGATGCTGCGCAACGACATCGGCGCGAGCGATGGTGGCGTGCTGGTGGTTGCCTACGGCGACGACGAACAGGCCGCCCTGCGCAACACCGAGGCGGCCGCGGCGCGGCTCGATGCGCTGGTGGAGCAGGGCGAACTCGTCGGCTACGAAACCGTGACGCGCGTGCTGCCGAGCGTGGCGGTGCAGACGGCGCGCATCGCGAGCCTGCCGAACGCCGAAACGCTGCGCGCCAATCTGGCCGAGGCGACCAAGGGGATGCCGCTGCCGGCTTCGCGCCTGGGGCCATTCCTGGCCGACATCGAGGCGGCACGCAAGCTGCCGCCGGTGGAGCGCGCCGAACTGGCCGGTGGGCCGCTCGGTTCGATCCTGAACACGCTCATGTATCAGCGTCCGGGCGGCGGATGGGGCACGCTGGTCGTGCTGCACCCCGGCGCCAAGTTCGACCAGGGCCGTCTCGAAGCAGCCTTGGCCGGCCTGCCCGAAGTGCAGGTGGTCGACGTCGGCCGCGAACTCGCGGGCCTGTACCAGCGCTACCTGCACGAGGCCTTCGTGCAGGTGCTGCTCGGCGCGCTGGCGGTGGTGGTGCTGCTCGGCATCTACCTGCGTTCGTGGCGCCGGCTGCTCGCCGTGTGCCAGCCGCTGCTGTTCGCGGTGGTGCTCACGCTCGGCGGCATGGCCTTGCTGCAGGCGGCGCTCGGCATCCTGCATCTGGTGGGGCTGCTGCTGATCGTGGCGGTGGGGTCGAACTACGCGCTGTTCTTCGACCAGCTGCGCACGACCGGGCGGGCCGACGAAGACACGCTGGCGTCCCTGATGCTGGCCAACCTGACGACGGTGGTGTCGTTCGGTCTGATCGCGATTTCGGACATCCCGGCGTTGTCGTCCATCGGTCGCGTGGTTGCGCCGGGCGCGCTGCTGGCGCTGCTGCTGTCGGCGGCGTTTGCGCGGAGTGTGGCGCCTGCGAAAGCGGCGCGCCCCTGATGGGAAAATCGGCCCCCATGTCTTCCGTTCCTGCGTCCAAAGAATCCTGGCCCTGGCCGCCGGCCATTCGCGCCAGCGCGGCATGGCACGTCGCGGCCATCGGCGCGGGCGTGCTGGTGCCGGGCGCGTTGCCGTGGGCCATCGGCGCGATCGTGCTGAACCATGCGCTGATCACCGGCGCCGGCCTCACGCCGCGCAGCAGCCTGCTCGGCCCCAACGTCACGCGGCTGCCCGAAGCAGCTGCCGCGCGCCGCGAAGTGGCGATCACCATCGACGACGGGCCGGAGCCCGAGGTGACACCGCAAGTGCTTGACCTGCTCGATGTGCACGGCCAGCGCGCCACGTTCTTCTGCATCGCCGAGCGGGTGCTGGCGCATCCCGAACTGGCGCGCGAGATCGTCGCGCGCGGCCACAGCATCCAGAACCACACGGCGCAGCACCGGCACAACTTCTCTTTTCTCGGGCCGCGCGGCTTTGCAGCCGAAATTGCGCGGGCGCAGGACATCCTCGCCGACACCGTCGGCCAGCGCCCGACCTGTTTCCGCGCGCCGGCCGGCCTGCGCAACCCGTTCCTCGAACCCGTGCTGCACCGCCTCGGCCTCTCGCTCGTGAGCTGGACGCGGCGCGGCTTCGACACGCGCGAAGGCGACGCCGCCAAGGTGATGGCGCGCCTGAGCCACAACCTGCAGGCGCGCGACATCCTGTTGCTGCACGACGGCAATGCCGCGCGCACCGCCAAAGGACAACCCGTTTTGCTGGAGGTATTGCCCTTGTTGCTCGAACGTCTGCGCGCCGATGGATTGCGCGCTGTTACCTTGCCCGAAGGGCTGAAAGCATGAGCGCGGTGATGCCCTCGTCGTCGACCGACAACGCCTGGCGCGAGCTGCACGAGGCCGCGACCGTTCCCTACCAGAAGGGCGGCAGCTTCGCCTGGCACTTCGCACGCGGCAAGCTGGGTCGCGATCCGGTGTTTCGCGGCTTGCTCGAACATCGGCTGGTCGGCGCGCAGCACAGCCGCGTGGTCGACATCGGCTGCGGCCAGGGCCTGTTCGCAAGCCTGCTGGCGTCGATGAGCACGATGCAGAAGCAGGGCCGCTGGCCGTCGTCATGGCACGCCACCACGCACGGCGCAGACTACACCGGCATCGAGCTGATGCCGAAGGACGTGGCGCGCGCCGAGGCCTCCATCGGCCATCTGCAGCCTGCGCCGAAGCTGGTCTGCGCCGACATGTGCTCGGCCGCCTTGCCGGACTGCGACCTTGTCGTGATCCTCGACGTGCTGCACTACGTGAACCTTGAAGCGCAGGAAGGCGTACTGCTGCGCGTGCGCGACGCGCTGCGACGTGGCGCCAACCCGCAGGCGCGGCTGCTGCTGCGCGTGGGCGATGCGTCGAGCCGCCGCGGCTTCGCGATCAGCCAGTGGGTCGATCGCACCGTCACGCGCATCCGCGGCCACAAGGTCTCGCCGACCTGGGGCCGGCCGCTGGCCGACTGGACGGCGCTGCTGCGGCGCCTGGGCTTTCGCGTGCAAAGCATCCCGATGAGCGCGGGCACGCCCTTCGCCAACGTGCTGCTGGTGGCCGACCTGGAAGGGGCCGCATGACGGTGCCGCAGACGCTCGACCGTGCCGGCATTGCGCAGCGCATTCCGCACAGCGGCAGCATGTGCCTGCTGGAGCGGCTGGAGAGCTGGGACTCCGAGGCCATTCGCTGCAGCACCACCACGCACGCACAGGCCGACAACCCGCTGCGCACCGAGAGCGGACTGCTCGCGCCCAACGCCATCGAATACGCGGCGCAGGCCATGGCGCTGCATGGCGGCCTGCTGGCTGCCGAGGGCAGCACGCCGTCGGCGGGTTTCCTGGCGAGCGCGCGCAACGTGAAGCTGGCGGTGGCGCGCCTCGACGACGTGCCCGGCGCGTTGCAGGTGGGAGCCCGGCGCCTGTCGGGCGACGACCGCCAGATCCTCTACGAATTCACGGTGAAGGCGGACGATGGCCGCATGCTGGCCGAAGGCCGCGCCGTGGTGGTCCTGAACACACCGCTTGCTGCAGAAAGCATGACATCGCCATGAGTCTCGAAGGAAAACGCGCGCTGATCACCGGCGCCAGCGGCGCACTTGGCGCCGCCATGGCCGAACGCCTTGCGCGGGACGGCGCCACGGTCCTGCTGCACGCCAATTCGCGACCCGAGGCGATCGAGCAACTGGCCGCATCGATCACGGCGGCGGGCGGCAAGGCGGAGTGCCACGTGTTCGACCTGTGCAGCGACGAAGCCTCGGCGGCGGCGTGTGCGCGCATCCTGGAAGGCGGGCCGGTCCAGATCCTCGTCAATAACGCCGGCGTGCACGACGACGCCGTGCTGCCGGGCATGCGCGCCGAGCAGTGGCACAAGGTGATCGACGTATCGCTTAACGGTTTCTTCCGCGTCACGCAGCCGCTGCTGCTGCCCATGATGCGCACGCGGTGGGGGCGCATCCTGAATATCTCTTCCGTAGCCGCGATTGCGGGCAACCGGGGGCAGGTCAACTACGCCGCGGCCAAGGGCGCGCTGAACAGCGCGACCAAGGCGCTGTCGCTCGAAGTGGCATCGCGCGGCGTGACGGTGAACGCGATTGCACCCGGAATCATTGCATCGCCGATGGCGGATGCGGTGTTCGATCCCGCGGTCATCAACCAGATGGTGCCGGTGAAGCGCGCGGGGACGCCCCAGGAAGTGGCTGCGCTGGCCGCCTTCCTGGCGAGTGACGAGGCGGCCTACATCACGGGCCAGGTGATCTCGATCAACGGCGGGATGATCTGAAGATCTGCCGCCGGGATTTCTTTTACAGCGGCAAGGTGTCGAACGCCGCGTAGGCCGTAGCCAGCCAGGACTTCACGCGCTGCCGTTCCAGCAACCCCAGCGCATGCGGGCCTTCGCGGTCGTTCACGGCCTTCCAGAAGCTCGTGTTCTGCGCATCGATCTTGCGCATGCTCGCGTCGTGCAGGCGGGGCAGGGTGATCACGCGTGCGCCGTTCGCCGTCGCCTTCGAGAGCGATTGCGAGGCCAGCAGCATCCCGAAGTCGCTGCCGCGGCCGTAGTTCTGCACCACGATGTAGTTGGGCCGGTTGCCGAAGGTGTCGATGAGTGCGCCGAGCAGGTCGGTCGAGTCCTTGCCGTCGTCCAGCACGTGCCAGAAGTTGACGGTGACACCGATGTCGGCGAACACGTCGAACAGGTCCGACTCCTTGATCCAGCGCGACAGCGGTGCCAGCGTTTGCGCGGCAAGGTCGACGATCACGCTCTGCTGCGGGTTGGTCTCGAAGCCGTTGACGACCGTGTCGAGCCCTTCGAAGCTGTCGACCACCACCTGCGAGGCGAAGCCTTCGTAGAAGCGGGTGAACGAGCTGTGCGAGCGGTCGGTGTCGAAGCCCGTGAAAGGGCGGCTGTGGTCGATGAAATACTGCGCCAGCACGCGCGCCGTGACAGACTTGCCGACACCGCCTTTTTCGCCGCCGATGAAATTGATGGAGCTCATGAGTTGCTGCTGCCTCGAATGGGTTGAGGGGTGGAGGGCGGATTCATTCTAGGGGCCAGTTTTTCTACCGGCCGCGTTTTGCCATGGCTTGCAGCAAGGGATGTGCCTGCAAGCGCTGGTACAGCCGCTTCTTCCACGGCGCCGGCAGCGCCGAGGCGTCGATCATTGCAGGCCATTTGTCGCGGGCCAGCCGCGCGGTGTCGGCGACGACACGGCGCACCAGCGGCTCGTGCAGTCCCGTCGAGAAGCAGAAGGCGCGTACGTTGGCGGGCGTGAACAGGGCGGTGCGCCGGGCCGGGACCGCCGGCTCAGGCAACAGCGGCAGCGCGTGGCCGTCGACACCCTGCAGTGCGGCGTACGCGACGATGTCGTAGGCCGGCGCGAATCGCGGTGCAACGCCGTCTGGGTACAGCACGCCGAAGTTCTTGAGATGCGCGTCGGGGTTGCCGAGCAGGTCGTTCACTGCAAGGCGCCGCAGGAGCTCGAGCACCGCTTCGTCGCCCAGCGACGGAAACGCGCGCATCGCGAGCGCCATGTCGAGGTAGCTGCCGCCGTACTTGCGCATCGGGTCGATCGCCAGCACCTGCGCGAAGTCTTCGAAATGGATGCGGCGTGCGCCGTCGCGGTCGAAGCGCGTGACCGCCAGGAATTCGGGCTCGTCGGGCAGCGCATAGCTGTGCTCCGCGGCAATGGCCGAGAGCGGGGCGAGTTCCGCATGGCAAACCTCGACGCCCGCCGCGCCGGCCATCTGCAGCGACAGCATCTCGAGCTGCGGCATGTGCGGCCGGCCGGCGACCGGCAGCTTGGCGATCACCCGGGTGCTTGCGCCGGCCCGCGTGCGGGCCACGTACCGCCCGCCCTGGCGGCGCAGGCCCAGCTTGGGCTGTACGCCCGAGACCGATATGCCTTGCGGCATCGGCAGTTCGACCACCGACATCTCCAGCGCATCCTGGTCCTGCGTGATGAGGCGCTGCAGCGTGCCGCGGTCCACCGACACGGGCCGGGCACTCACTGCGCCGGGCAGGTCGCCGCCGCAGGCAGCGAGCAGTTCGAAATGATCGTTCTCGCGGCAGCCGCGCAGCTGCGCGATATGGCTGCGCAGCACGCCTTCGGGCAGCAGGTTCTGGAAAAAGCCCGGCAGCTGGCCCCCCTGGGCGTTGAACAGCGGGTTCTTGACGTCGCTCCAGAGTGCCGACTGGGCCGCGGGGTCGCTCGCCACCATCGAGAGCGACAGCACCTCGGCCGGCGGATTGGCGACCAGCTCGGGCTCCGCGACGAAACGGCACAGGTCGGCGTACTGGAACAGCTTGCCGAAGCGGCGTGTGCCGAGCGAAATCTCGAGGATCTTGACGTTCATGGCGGCGAACGGCGCTTGTTGAGGGGCGCGCCGGGCGCCTGCGCCACTGCATGGCCTACGCGCGTGGCCACGGGGCGATAGCCGGGATCGGTGGCCGTGGTTTCGCCAAAGCCCTTGGGCGCAAGCTGCAGTTCGAGACCCAGCGCATCTACCAGCGCCAGCAGGGACGACAGCTGCGGGTTGCCCTGCAGGCTCAGGGCGTTGCGCACGGAGCGCTCGGTGAGTCCCGAGCGCAGAGCGATTTCAGCATTCGAGATGCCGGCGGCATCGCGGCGAGCGGTCAGGGCGATGATGAGTTCCTGTTTATTCACGGAAATATATTACCGCAAATGAAGTTTTAGGAAACATCTTTCCTGACAACCTTCGCCGCTTCTTCCGCCGCTTTCACTTGGGTATCAGCGTGAAGAAGGGCATGACCACGCCCATCACCCAGTTCTGGCCGAAGTCGAGCGCCGCCCGGCGGTATTTCTCGTCGGCCTGCGCAGCCAGCAGGTCGAGCCGCGCCACGACCTTCGACAGTTCGCGGTCGGCCACGAGGTTGCGGCCGCGGTCGCTGATTTCGGTGGCCAGCAGCAGTGGCTGGCCATCGGGGCCGGTCTTGGAGGAAATGAGCCAGAGCGATATCTCGAAGTTGCGCGCGGCCCTGAAGCTGTTCTCGGCATTGATGCCGTCGATCATGGTCTGGTCCCAGGTGTCGCCGTTGGCCTGCTTGAGCATGGTGGCCCAGCCGTACACCAGCGCCGCGACGCGGTCGCCCTGGTAGCCCTGCGGCCCGGTATCGAAGGCCAGGCGGATCGCATCGATGCCGGCGGCGCCCTTCAATTCGGGCAGGGGCGGGCCCTTGAGCACGGCGTCCCAGGCGCGCTGGGCGGCCTCGTCCATGCTGGCTGCCGACTTGCGCCATTCGCGCGGGTTGCGCTTGTAGAGTGTGCTTTGCACGCGACGCACCGACTGAAGGTTGTCGCGCAGCGACAGGTTGGCGATGCGGTTGGCGCCGGACTGCATCCATTCGTGGCTGCTGTAGGGCTCGGCGCGCTGGGTGTCGCGCGTCGACGAGCAGCCTGCAAGGCCAAGCAGAACAGCCGTGCCCGCCAAGATGCCTCCAAGGAGGCAGGTACGTCGCATGGCGAGGGGAGAAACCAGGGAATCGCTCATGCCCTGACGTTATCATCCACGGCTGGGGCGGCGGCCTGCTGCAAGCTGCAGGCCCGTGCAATTTTCCTTACAAATCAATACCTTGGCGCTAGAGCCAAGCAGGCCGACAAGTCGTGCGTCTTAATTCCATCAAGCTTTCGGGCTTCAAGTCGTTCGCCGAACCCACCAACTTCCTGCTGCCGGGCCAACTGGTGGGCGTCGTCGGGCCGAACGGTTGCGGCAAGTCGAACATCATGGACGCGGTGCGCTGGGTGCTCGGCGAGTCGCGTGCGTCGGAGTTGCGCGGCGAGTCGATGCAGGACGTGATCTTCAACGGCACGACCACCCGCAAGCAGGCCAGCCGTTCGAGCGTGGAGCTGGTGTTCGACAACGCAGACCACCGCGCCGGCGGCCAATGGAACCAGTTCGGCGAGATCGCCGTGCGCCGCGTGCTCACGCGCGACGGCACCAGCAGCTACTACATCAACAACCAGCCGGTGCGCCGCCGCGACGTGCAGGACGTGTTCCTGGGCACCGGCCTCGGGCCGCGTGCCTACGCCATCATCGGCCAGGGCACGATCAGCCGGATCATCGAATCGAAGCCCGAAGAGCTGCGCCTGTTCCTCGAAGAAGCCGCAGGCGTGTCCAAGTACAAGGAACGCCGCCGCGAAACCGAAAACCGCCTGGGCGATACGCGCGAGAACCTCACGCGGGTCGAGGACATTCTTCGCGAGCTCAACGCCAACCTCGAAAAGCTCGAGAAGCAGGCCGAGGTGGCTGCGCGCTACAACATGCTGCAAGGCGACGCTACGAAGAAGCAGCACCAGCTGTGGTTCTTGAAGCGCAGCGAAAGCAACGCCGACCAGGCCAGGATCAAGTTCGACTCCGAAAAGGCGATCAACGACCTCGAATCGCGCATGGCCGACCTGCGCCACATCGAGGCCGAACTCGAAACGGTGCGCCAGGCCCACTACGGCGCCGGCGACCAGGTCAACCAGGCGCAGGGCAAGCTCTACGAGGCGAGCGCCGAAGTCGGCCGGCTCGAGGGCGAGATCCGCTTCGTGGTCGAAGGCCGCCAGCGCGTGGAGCAGCGCCTGGTGCAACTGCGCGAGCAGATGGGCCAGTGGGGCCGCCGCCGCGAAGAGGCCGAGGCCGAGATCGAAACGCTGGCCGGCGCCGGCGTGGACGCCGAGGAGCAGGCCATTTTGCTGGCCGCCCAGCTCGAAGAGCACGACGCGCGCATGCCCGAGCTCGAGGAAGCCGTGCAGCGCGCCCAGGACGAGGCCAACACCCAGCGCACGACCGTGTCGCAGGTACAGCAGCAGATCCAGGTGCTGGCCGCCGACCAGCGCAACATCGAAGAGCAGAGCCGCCAGCTCACGCAGCGCAGCGAGCGCCTGCGCGCCGACCAGAACGCGCTGGCCGCGCCTGACGAAGCCCGCCTGCTCGAGATGCAGGAGCAGCACGCCATGGCGCAGGAGGCCGCGAGTGAAGCCGACGCCCGCCTGCATGAGCTGCAGGAAGCCGTGCCGCAACTCGACGACGACCGCCGCGCGAAGCAGCAGGCCGTCAACACCGAAGGCGCCCGCCATGCCGAGTTCTCGGCCCGCCTCGAAGCGCTGCGTGCGCTGCAGGAAAAGGTCAAGACCGACGGCAAGCTGGCGCCCTGGCTCGCCAAGCACGGCCTCGACGGCCTGCAGGGCCTGTGGAGCCGAATCCACGTCGAGCAGGGATGGGAAAACGCGCTCGAAGCCGCGCTGCGCGAACGCCTGGGCGCGCTCGAAGTCAGCCGCCTGGAGATGGTGCGCGCCTTCGGCAACGACGCGCCGCCCGCCAAGCTTGCCTTCTACAGCCCGCCCACAGCCGGAGCGCCCGAAGGCACGGCCGCGCTGCCGCGCCTGTCCAGCCTGCTTCGCCTGAACGATGCCGGCCAGCAAGCCCTGCTGAACGGCTGGCTGCATGGCTGCTATACCGCCGCGAGCTTCGAGGAAGCGCTGGCCCAGCGTGCTGCGCTGCAGCCTGGCGAAGTCATCTACGTGCAGAGCGGCCACGCCGTGTCCTCGCACAGCGTCAACTTCTACGCGCCCGACTCCGAACAGGCCGGCCTGCTGGCCCGCCAGCAGGAAATGGAAAACCTGGAGCGCCAGCTGCGCGCCCAGACACTCATCAACGAAGAAGCGCGTACTGCCTTGGTTCGCGCCGAAGCTGCCTACGCCGATGCCGCACAGCGCCTCGTGACCGCACGTCGCGAAGCCGCCGAGACCCAGTCGCGCGCGCACGAACTGCAGGTCGAGACCCTGCGCATGACGCAGCTCGCCGAGCAGACCCGCGCGCGCAGCCAGCAGCTGGCCGCCGACCTCGGCGAAGTCGATGCGCAGCTCGAAGAACTGCAGGAGAGGCGCATCGCAGCCGAAGGCCGGTTCGAAGAGCTCGACATGCAGCTGGCCGACAGCCAGGAGCGCCACGCGCAACTCGACGAGCGCGTGATCGAAGCCGGCCGCGCGCTGAGCGCGAGCCGCGAGCAGCACCGCAGCCTCGAGCGCCAGGCGCAGGAAGCGACCTTCTCGCAGCGCACGCTCGAAGCCCGCCGCGGGGAGCTCAACCGTTCCATCGAAACCGCGGCGCAGCAGATCGTGGCGCTGACCGACGAAGACGAGCGCGCCCGGGCCGAACTGGCTCGGCTGTCCGATGCCGCTGCGCAGGCCGGCCTGCAGGATGCCCTGTCGCTCAAGCTCGAACGCGAAGCCGCGCTGGGCTCGGCGCGCAGCCAGTACGACGACCTCACGCTCAAGCTGCGCGCGAGCGACGAGCGCCGCCTGCAGCTCGAACGCGAGCTCGATCCGCTGCGCCAGCGCATCACCGAGTTCCAGTTGAAGGAACAGGCCGCGCGCCTGGGTGTCGAGCAGTACCAGCAGCTGCTCGACGATGCCGGCGCCGACCTCGAAGCCATCGAGCAGTCGATCGAAACTGACAAGGTCAAGCTCACGGGCCTGCAAGGCGAAATCGACCGCCTCAACCGCGAAGTGGTCGCGCTCGGCGCGGTGAACCTGGCGGCGCTCGACGAACTCGCCATCGCGAGCGAACGCAAGACCTTCCTCGACGCGCAGTCGGCCGACCTGAACGAGGCCATCGGCACGCTCGAAGACGCCATCCGCAAGATCGACGCCGAAACGCGCGACCTGCTGGGCGGCACCTTCAAGGTCGTCAACGAGCACTTCAGCCGCATGTTCCCCGAGCTGTTCGGCGGCGGCAACGCCAAGCTGATGATGACGGGCGACGAAATCCTCGACTCCGGTGTGCAGGTGATGGCGCAGCCCCCGGGCAAGAAGAACCAGACCATCCACCTGCTGTCGGGCGGCGAGAAGGCGCTCACGGCCATTGCGCTCGTGTTCGCCATCTTCCAGCTCAACCCGGCCCCTTTCTGCCTGCTCGACGAAGTGGATGCGCCGCTGGACGACGCGAACACCGAGCGCTATGCCAAACTCGTGACAGCCATGAGCCGCGAAACCCAGTTCCTCTTCATCAGCCACAACAAGATCGCCATGGAAATGGCCGAGCAGCTGATCGGCGTGACGATGCAGGAACAGGGCGTGTCGCGCATCGTTGCGGTCGACATGGAGTCGGCGGTCTCGATGGTCGAAGCCGCGTAAGCCGAGCGGCACCCATGAGCAGCCTCACTCTCGCCCTGACCATCCTCGGCGGCCTCGTTCTCGCGGCCGTCGTTGCCTACAACACGCTGATGTCGCGCCGCAATGCGCCGCGCCAGCCCGACGCGATCGACATTGCGCTCGATGAAGCCGAGCGCGCTTTGGCGGAGAGCGGCGGCGGCATGGAGCCGATGCTGCATGCCGATCCGCACCAGATACAGGGGGCAGACCGCCACGAGCCCCTGTTCGACCCCGACCTGCCGGCGCCCAGCGGCGTGCCCGTGGCGACCGGCGAAAGCCGCGGCGGGCTCGACCCGCTGATCGACGTGATTGCACCGATCTCGCTCGACGGCCTCGCCTCGGGCGATGCCGCCATCGCCGCCATGCCGCCGACACGGCGCGCGGGCAGCAAGCCAGTGGCCATCGAAGGCCTGAACGAACACACTGGCCAGTGGGAGCCGCCCGTGGCCGGCCAGCGCTACAGCGCTTTCCAGGTCGGCGTGCAGCTGGCCAACCGCACGGGTGCGCTCAACGAGATCGAGTACTCCGAATTCGTGGTCAAGGCCCAGGCCTTTGCCGACGCCGTCAACGGCGCGCCCGAGTTTCCCGAGATGCTCGATGAAGTGGCGCGCGCCCGCGAGCTCGACCAGTTCGCCAGCGCGCACGATGCGCAGCTGGGTTTTGTCCTGCGCGCATTGCATGCGGCCTGGAGTCCGGGCTATGTGCAGCAGAACGCGGCGCGGCTCGGCTTCGTGGCCGGCATCATCCCGGGGCGCATGGTGCTGCCGACCAGCGAAGCCGGCCTGCCGCCGATCCTCGGGCTGGCCTTCGACACGCAGGCGGCGCTGGCCGACGACCCGGCCCAGTCGGCCATCCGCGAACTCAGCCTGAGCCTCGATGTGCCGCAGGTCGACCGTGGCGAAGAGCCGTTCCGCCGCATGCGCGAAGCTGCCGCCACGCTGGCGCGCGAGATGGACGGCGTGGTCACCGACAGCGACGGCCAGCTGCTGCGCGACGAAACCATGGACGTGATCGGCGCCGACCTCGAGCAGCTCTACGACACGCTCGATGCGCGCGACCTCGCTGCGGGCTCGCCGCTGGCACGGCGCCTCTTCAGCTAACAACTCCGACCTCCGGGAGACACCCATGACGACGCGCGACGAAGCGGCACGCGAAGCCGCCGCACTGAGCGAACAGCTCCACCGCCACGCCCATCTCTACTACGTGCTCGACACGCCCGAACTGCCGGACGCCGAGTACGACAGGCTCTTCCAGCGCCTTCAGGCCATCGAAACCGAGTTTCCCGACCTGCGCACGCCCGATTCGCCGACACAGCGAGTGGGCGGCAAGGTGCTCGACGGTTTCGTCAAGGTGCGCCACAGGGTGCCGATGCTGTCGATCCGCACCGAGACCGACATCACGCCCGGCGGCGCGAGCGCCTTCGACGCGCGCGTGCGCAAGGAACTGGGTCTGCCCGAGGACGGACCGCAGGTCGCCTACGTCTGCGAGCTGAAGTTCGACGGCCTTGCCATGAACCTGCGCTACGAAAACGGTGTGCTGGTGCAGGCCGCCACGCGCGGCGACGGCGAGGTGGGCGAAGACGTCACGCAGAACATCCGCACCGTGCGCGAGATTCCGCTGCGCCTCAACGGTACGGCGCCGCCCGTGGTCGAGGTGCGCGGCGAGGTCTACATGAAGCGCGCCGATTTCGACGCGCTCAACGAGCGCCAGCGCCAGAAGATCGCGGATGGGCAAAAGAACGAGAAGGTGTTCGTCAACCCGCGCAATGCCGCCGCCGGCGCGGTGCGCCAACTCGACCCGGCGATTGCCGCGGCGCGGCCCCTGAGCTTCTTTGCCTACGGGCTGGGCGAGGTGACGCCAGCGGCCGAGGGCGGACCCGGCTGCCCGACGCAATTCGACTGGCTGCAGCAGTTCGATGCCTGGGGCTTTCCTGTGGCCAGGCAGACGGCGCGCGCGACAGGTGCGATTGAACTCATAGCTTTCCACGAGAACATCGGCCGCCAGCGCGACGCCTTGCCCTATGACATCGACGGCGTCGTCTACAAGGTCGACAGCATCGAACTGCAGCGGCAACTGGGCTTTGTCTCGCGCGAGCCGCGCTGGGCCGTGGCCCACAAGTACCCGGCACAGGAGCAACTGACCGAGGTGGTCGGCATCGAGATCCAGGTCGGCCGCACCGGCAAGCTCACACCGGTCGCCAAGCTCGCGCCGGTGTTCGTCGGCGGCGTGACCGTGACCAATGCCACGCTGCACAACGAAGACGAGGCACGCCGCAAGGATGTGCGCGTGGGCGACACGGTGATCGTGCGCCGTGCCGGCGACGTGATTCCCGAAGTGGTCGGCGTGGCACCGGACAGCCTGGCCAGGCCCGACGATCAGCGCGGCGCAGTCTTCACCATGCCGCACAAGTGCCCCGTGTGCGATTCGGAAGCCGTGCGCGAGGAGGGCGAGGTCGATTACCGCTGCAGCGGCGGCCTGTTCTGCGCGGCGCAGCGCAAGGAAGCCATCCTGCACTTCGCGGCGCGGCGTGCGGTGGATGTCGACGGACTGGGCGACAAGCTGGTCGAGCAACTGGTCGATGCCAACCTGATCCGCACCTTGCCTGATCTCTACAAGCTGGGTTTCACCACGCTGGCCGGGCTGGATCGCATGGCCGAGAAGTCGGCGAAGAACCTCGTCGACGCGCTCGAGGCCTCGAAGAAGACCACGCTGCCGCGCTTCCTGTTCGGCCTTGGCATCCGCCACGTGGGCGAAACCACCGCGAAGGACCTGGCCAAGCACTTCGGCAAGCTCGACGCGATCATGGACGCGAGCGAGGAGCAACTGCTCGAAGTGAACGACGTGGGTCCGGTGGTGGCGCAAAGCCTGCGCACCTTCTTCGATCAGCCGCACAACCGCGAAGTGGTCGAGCAATTGCGCGCCTGCGGACTGAGCTGGGAGGAGGGCGAGCCCGCCGCCAGGGCGCCGAAGCCTTTGGCGGGTCTGACCTTCGTCATCACCGGCACGCTTCCTACGCTGAGCCGCGACGAAGCGAAGGATAAATTGGAGGCAGCCGGAGCCAAGGTTTCCGGCTCGGTCAGCAAGAAGACCCATTACCTCGTGGCCGGCGAAGAGGCCGGGAGCAAGCTCGACAAGGCGCGTGAAAACGGCGTCGAGATCATCGATGAGGCGCGTATGCTGGAGATACTCGCCAACGGTGTTCCGACGGAGTAAGCCGCAGAGGTGCCGGACAGGCCCTTTACCGGCCGTTACGCGACTTCATCTGAGCGCAGTCAACAGGGTCTACAACCTGGCGTTGAAAACTAATCGAAGGCCACAAGGAGTCCCTCATGCAAAAAATTCGTGTTCTTGGTGCTTGCGCCGCGCTCGGCGGCGTTGCGTTGCTGAGCGGCTGCGTGGGCGTGCCCGCCGATCCCTACTATGGTGGCTACTCGTCGGGGCCTTACTACAGCGAGCCCGCGCCCGTGGTCGTTTCGCCCGCGCCGGTCTACATCCAGGGTGGCGGCTACTACGAGCAGCGGCGTCCGTACTACTACGACCGTCCGTACTACGGCCGTCCGGGCTATCCGGCCGTGCGCCCTGTCTATCCGAGTCCCGGCGTGGTCGGACGACCGTCAGGCAACTGGGGCGGTGGCCACCCGGGCGTCGCACCGCGCCCGCCCATTGCCGGTGGAGGACCGGGCTCCATCCCGACGCCGCCGCGCGGCAATGCGCGCCTGTGGACTTCGCCGGACTCCAAGACCCAGACGCCTCCCTGATCGCGGCGGCTGCGGGCCTGTCGCGATAATCCCGCCATGGCCATCCGCGAAATCCTGAAAATGGGCGACCCCCGGCTGCTGCGCATTGCGCAGCCGGTCGCCGCCTTCGACACCGACGAACTGCACCTGCTGGTGCGCGACATGTTCGAAACCATGCATGCAGTCAACGGTGCTGGCCTCGCCGCACCGCAGATCGGCGTGGACCAGCAGCTGGTGATCTTCGGCACCGATGTCGTGAATCCCCGCTATCCCGATGCGCCACCGGTGCCGCGTACCGTGCTGCTCAATCCCGTCATCACGCCGCTGGACGACGAGGAGGAAGAGGGGTGGGAAGGATGCCTGTCGGTGCCGGGCCTGCGCGGCGTGGTTCCGCGATTCGCCAACATCCGCTATACCGGGTTCGACCCCTACGGCGACCCGATCGACCGGGTCGCCACCGGCTTTCATGCGCGCGTTGTGCAGCATGAAGTCGATCATCTGCTGGGCAAGCTGTACCCGATGCGGGTGCGCGATTTCTCGCGCTTCGGCTACACCGAGGTCCTGTTTCCGGGCCTCGATGCGGCCGATGACGATTGAGCCCGCTCAGTTGTATTTGCTGCTGAGCGCGAAGCGGCCGCCGCCCATGAAGGCGAGGGCGAGCGCCGCGAACAGGAACATGCCCTGCGTTTCCAGCGCCCAGCCGCCTTGCTTGCCGAGCGAGGTCAGGTCCTTCGCGTGGACCAGCGTGAAAGCCACGAGCATGTTGATCGCGACGATCCATGCCGCCGGCCGCGTGTAGAGGCCGATGATCAGCAGCACGGGCGCCACCACTTCCCCGATATAGACCAGATAAGCCAGCGCGCCCGGCAGCCCGTGCTGGGCCAGCATGCCGGAAATGAAGCCGACGCCGCCCTGGAGCTTGGCGATGCCGTGCAGCAGGATCAGGACGCCAAGCGCGACGCGCAGGATGAACTTGCCGGTGTCGTCGGATTTGACCATTTGTGTGGATTCCAGTTGAAGTGATTCGAGGGCCGTATGGTAGTGAACCTGCAGCGTCTTCGGGCACCGGATTTGCGTCGGGCTACGGGCATATGCATCAAACCCGTGGTTCTTTGGCAGAGTCTCGTGTCGGCCCGTACACTGCCTTTTGCCTACTGTTGAGGAGAACACCAATGAACAATCGTTTCCGCCCGGCATTGCTTGCCGCCGCCTCCGTCATCGCGCTCGCCGCTGCCGCGCCGGCCTTCGCCGGGAAGACACTCGACGCGGTCAAGCAGCGCGGCACCGTCAAGTGCGGCGTGACCAACGGCGTGGCGGGCTTCTCCGCACCGGACACCCAGGGCAACTGGTCGGGCCTCGACGTCGACACCTGCCGCGCCATCGCGGCCGCCGTGCTCGGCGACGGCAAGAAGGTCGACTTCGTGCCGCTCAATTCGCAGCAGCGCTTCTCGGCCCTGCAGGCCGGCGAGATCGACATCCTCGCGCGCAACACGACCTGGACGCTCACGCGCGACGCCTCGCTGGGCTTCAACTTCACCACCATCACCTACTATGACGGCCAGGGCTTCCTGGTGCCGAAGAAGCTCAAGGTAACGAGCGCCAAGCAACTCAAGAACGCCACCATCTGCACGCAGTCGGGCACGACCAACGAGAAGAACGTGTCGGACTACTTCCGCGCGCAGAACATCCCGGTAAAGACCGTCGTCTTCGAAAGCTTCGAGGCTTCGTTCAAGGCTTTCTTCTCTGGCCGCTGCCAGGCCTTCACGACCGACGCCTCGGCGCTGGCCGGCCTGCGCAACAAGGAAGCGCCGAACCCCGACGACTACGTCATCCTGCCCGAGCTGATCTCCAAGGAGCCGCTCGCGCCGCTGGTGCGCCGTGGCGACGACGAATGGTTCGCCATCGCCAAGTGGGTGCCCAATGCGCTCATCGAGGCCGAGGAGTTCGGCGTCACGCAGGCCAATGCCGACGAGCTCAAGGCCGGCAGCAAGGATCCGGCGCAGCAACGCCTGGTCGGCACCGGTGAAGACCTCGGCAAGCTGCTGGGCCTCGACAAGGACTGGTCGTTCCGCGCGATCAAGGCCGTGGGCAACTACGGCGAGATGTTCGAGCGCAACGTCGGGCCGAAATCGGTGCTCAAGCTGCCGCGCGGCTCCAACAACCTCTGGAACAAGGGCGGCCTGATCTACGCACCCCCGGTTCGATGAGCGCCAGGGCCTCGCGCCGCGGGGTCTGGCTGGCATGGGCGGTCCAGGCGCTGCTGGTGCTGGCCGTCGTGGCCGGCGCGGTCTGGCTGGTTCACCATGCACTCGAGGTGCTGCGTGCACGCGGCGTGCGCTCCGGCTTCGACTTTCTCACCGAGCCCGCGGGCTTCTCGATCAGCGAAGGCTGGCTGGACTTCGACGCGAACCAGCCGTTCTGGCGCGCGTTTCTCGCGGGCCTGATCAACACGGTGCGCGCGGCGGTGCCGGCGGCCATCTTCTCGGTCGTGCTCGGTACGCTCATCGGCATCGGCCGGCTGGCGCCGCACGTGCTGCTGCGCGGCATCTGCACCGCATACGTCGAGTTGCTGCGCAACGTGCCGCTGCTGGTGCAGCTGCTGATGCTGGCCTTCGCGATGGCCAACCTGCTGCCCGACCCGACGGAGCCTGTTCGGTTGCTGCCCGGCGTGTGGCTCAGCAAGGGGGGGCTCAGCGTGCCATGGCCCGTGGCAGGCGAGGGCGGCTGGTGGCCCACGCATTTCGAGTTTCCCGAGCGTGGCGACTTCGGTGTGAGCGGCGGCGCTGCGCTGAGCCCCGAGTACGTGACCATCGTGGCGGGCCTGACCTTTTATTCGGCCGCGTTCGTGGCGGAGATCGTGCGCGCGGGCATCCTGTCGGTCTCGCAGGGGCAAGTGCTTGCGGGGCAGGCGCTGGGCCTGTCGCCGGTGCAGCAGCTCCGCATCGTGATCCTGCCGCAGGCGCTGCGGGTGATCGTGCCATCGCTCACCAACCAGCTGCTGAGCCTCACCAAGAACTCGTCGCTTGCTGTGGCCGTGGGCTATCCGGAGCTGGTGTCGGTGGCCAACACCACCATCGGTTCGAATGGCCGGGCCTTCGAGTGCATCGCGATCATCATGGCGGTCTATCTGCTGTTGTCACTGCTGATTTCGTTCGGCATGAACCGCTACAACGTGCGCGTTGCATTGCGAGGCTGGCAATGAGGAGCGCCACGCAGGAACCCATTGCGTGGCGCAGCGAACTCTGGGGTTCGCCGATGCGGGCACTGGCGACGGTGCTGCTGCTTGCGCTGCTCGCGTGGGGCGGCTTCCACGCCGTCGAGTGGGGCATCGTGCATGCGGTGTTCCGGCCCGACGCCGAGGCCTGCCGGGCCGTGCAGCATGGCGCCTGCTGGGGTGTGGTGGCCGAGAAGTGGCGGCCGATGCTGTTCGGACGCTTTCCGTATGAAGAGCAATGGCGCCCGGCCATCGCGGTCGTCGTGCTGTCCGCCGTCACCGTGCTCAGCGCCTGGCCGCGGAGCTGGCGCTGGTGGCTCGTGCCGCTGTGGATCGGTGCGCTGCTGCTGTTCGTGCTGCTGATGCGTGGCGGCGTCCTGGGACTGAGCCATGTACCGACGAGCCGCTGGGGCGGCCTGCCGCTGACCATCGGGCTCGCGGTGGTGGGGCTGGCGCTGGCCTTTCCGCTGGCCTTGTTGCTGGCGCTGGGCCGCCGCTCGGGCTGGCCCGTGGTGCGCACGCTGAGTGCGAGCTACATCGAACTGGTGCGCGGCGTGCCGCTGATCTCGGTGCTGTTCATGGCCTCGTTCCTGTTGCCGCTGCTGTGGCCGGCCGGATGGCAGCCCGACGTGCTGGTGCGGGTGCTCGCGGGGCTCACGCTGTTCGTGGCGGCGTACCTGGCCGAGATCATCCGCGGCGGCCTGCAGGCCGTACCGCGCGGGCAGACCGAAGTGGCGATGGCGCTGGGCTTCGGCCGCTGGCCGGTGCAGCGCGACATCGTGCTGCCGCAGGCGCTGCGCCTCGTGGTGCCGGCGCTGACCAACAGCGTGGTCGGTACGCTGAAAGACACCTCGCTCGTCACCGTGGTCGGCCTGTTCGAGCTGACCGGCGCGCTGGGCCTGGCGCTGGGCGGTGATCCGACGTGGCGGCCGTTCTATCTCGAGGGCTATCTCTTCATCGCGGCTGTGTACTGGGTGCTGTGCTTCGGGCTCTCGCGCTACAGCGTGTGGCTCGAAAAGCGGCTGTCGGCCGTGCGCTGAGCGGGGCACGGCCGGGCTCCTGTACACTCCGGGCCTTCATGTCGAGCCACGATTTCCACCCCGCATCCCACGCAGCCCTGATGGCTCGCATGATGCCGCCTGCCTCCGCGCAGGCGATGGTCGTTGCTCGAATGATTACCACCATTACCACCGCGGCCACCTGAGCACGCGCAGGTGGCCGTTCCGGCAGCCACCTGGTGTATCGCTCTCTCCCCGAACGAATGAACCCAGCTCTGGCAGCTGGGTTTTGTTTTTTCGTCTGGAGATGTCCATGTACCGCGATCCCGTTGAATCCCTCGAGCCCCTGCACAGCCGCCCTGCGCTGAACCGTACCCTGCGCGTGGGGATGATCGGTATCGGAACCGTGGGCTCGGGCACCTTCCGCGTGCTCGTGCGCAACCAGGCCGACATTGCGGCGCGGGCCGGCCGGGCTATCGAACTCGTGATCGTTGCCGCGCGCAACCTGGCGCGCGCCGCCGGCATCGTGGGAGAGGGCGTTGCGCTCACGGCCGACCCGATGCAGGTCGCCGCGCATCCCGACGTCGACGTGGTCGTGGAGGTGGCCGGCGGCACCGGGCCCGCACGCGACTGGGTGCTGGCCGCCATTGCGCATGGCAAGCACGTGGTCACGGCCAACAAGGCATTGCTCGCGGTGCACGGCGCCGAGATCTTCGCCGCCGCGCGAAAACAGGGCGTGGCCGTGGCCTACGAGGGGGCGGTGGCCGTGAGCATTCCCATCGTCAAGGCGCTGCGCGAAGGCCTGGCGGCCAACCGCATCGAGTGGGTGGCCGGCATCATCAACGGCACCACCAATTTCATCCTGAGCAAGATGCGCGATGAAGGCCTCGACTTCGCCGCCGCGCTCGCGCAGGCCCAGGCGCTGGGCTATGCGGAGGCCGACCCGAGCTTCGACATCGAAGGCATCGACGCCGCGCACAAGCTGTCTTTGCTGGCCGCCAACGCCTTCGGCATGCCGCTGCGCTTCGCCGATGTGCAAGTGGAGGGCATCACCGCCCTGCAAGGGCTGGACGTGGCCTGCGCCGAGCAGCTGGGTTACCGCATCAAGCTGCTGGGCGTGGCACGCCGGCAGGCGTCGGGTGTCGAACTGCGCGTGCAGCCCGCACTCGTGCCCGCCACGCATCTGATGGCACAGGTGAACGGTTCGATGAACGCCGTCATGGTCAAGAGCGATGCGGCGGGCCTGACGATGTACTACGGTGCGGGCGCCGGCTCGGAGCAGACGGCCTCGGCGGTGATCGCCGATCTCGTGGACGTGGCGCGGCTCGACGGCGTGAATGCCGCGCAGCACGTGCCGCACCTCGGCGTGCATGAGCACGCGACGAACGCGTTGGCGGTGTTGCCGCGTGCCGCCGTGCACACCTCGCACTACCTGCGGGTGCCGGTGCGCGCGGTCAGCCAGATCCAGGCGGTCACGGCCCGCCTCGCAGAGCAGAAGGTACCGGTGCGCCAGGTCGCGCTGGCGGCCGAACGCCCCGGCGTCGGCCCCCAGGTCTTGGTACTGACGGGGCCGGTAGCGCAGGGCACGCTGGACCTTGCCGTGCATGCGTTGCAGGCGCGTTCCGAGGTGGCAGGCGTGGTGGCGACGCTGTGCGTGGAGCTGCTCGAAGGTTGAGCCACGAACGCCGCGAGCGAAGCGCGCAGAAAGTCGCGCCTGCATTCCTTCAGGGCGCAGAGAGGGCCCCGTCCACCACGTGCTGCGCTTCTTCAAGAATGCGCGCGAGGTGGTCCTTGCCCTTGAAGCTCTCGCCGTAGATCTTGTAGATGTTCTCGGTGCCGGAGGGGCGCGCCGCGAACCAGCCGCTCTCGGTCACGACCTTCACGCCACCGATGGCCGCGCCATTGCCCGGCGCATGGCTCAGCACGTTGACGATCCGGTCGCCCGCCAGTTCGGTCGAGCGGATCTGCTCGGGCGACAGGCTCGACAACCGCTTCTTCTGTTCCACCGTGGCCGCGGCATCCACGCGATCGGACACCGGCTGGCCCAGCACCTGCGTCAGTTTGGCGTAGCGCTCGCCGGGGTCGCGCCCGGTGCGCGCGGCGATCTCGGCTGAGAGCAGGGCGGGCACGAGGCCATCCTTGTCGGTGGTCCACACCGAGCCGTCCTTGCGCAGGAAGGTCGCGCCCGCGCTTTCTTCGCCGCCGAAGGCCAGCGAGGCATCGACCAGCCCGTCGACGAACCACTTGAAGCCCACCGGCACCTCGTACAGCCTGCGGCCGAGCCGTGCCGTCACGCGGTCGATCATCTGGCTGCTGACCACCGTCTTGCCGACGGCTGCCTGCGCCGGCCAATGCGGGCGGTGCGTGTAGAGGTAGTCGATCATCACCGCGAGGTAGCTGTTGGGTTGCATCAACCCGGTGCTGCCCGAGACGATGCCGTGGCGGTCGTGGTCGGTGTCGCAGGCGAAGGCGATGCCGAAGCGGTCCTTCAATTCGATCAGCTTGTGCATGGCGTCGGGCGACGATGGGTCCATGCGGATGCGGCCGTCCCAGTCGAGCGACATGAAGCGGAAGGTCGGGTCGACTTCCTGGCTCAGCACGTTCAGGCGCGTGAGCTTGTAGCGCTCGGCAATCGCGGGCCAGTAGCGCACGCCCGCGCCGCCCAGCGGGTCGACACCCAGGTTGAGGTTCACGTCGCGGATCGCGTCCATGTCGAGCACCTGCGCCAGGTCTTCGACATAGGTGTTCAGATAGTCGTGCCGGTGCGTGGTCGATGCGCGCAGCGCCTGCGCGAGCGGCATGCGCTTCACGCCTTCGAGGTTGTTGGCCAGCATCTTGTTGGCCGCCGCCTCGACGGCCGAGGTGATGTCGGTGCCGGCCGGTCCGCCGTTCGGCGGGTTGTACTTGAAGCCGCCGCTCTCGGGCGGGTTGTGCGAGGGCGTGATGACGATGCCATCGGCCAGCCCCCCGGTGCTTCCGGTGCGTCCACGGTTGTAGACGAGGATCGCGTGCGACACGGCCGGCGTCGGCGTGTATTCGTCGTCCTTCGAGATCATCAGCTCGACCCCGTTGGCCGCGAGTACCTCGACCGCGCTGTTGAAGGCCGGTGTCGACAGCGCATGCGTGTCGATCCCGAGGAACAGCGGCCCGTCGATGCCTTTCTGCTTGCGGTAGTCGCAGATCGCCTGGCTGATCGCCAGCACGTGCCACTCATTGAACGCATCGTCGAACGAGGAGCCGCGGTGCCCCGAGGTGCCGAAGGCCACGCGCTGGCTCGGCACCGACGGGTCGGGCCGTCCGGTGTAGTAGGCGGAGATCAGGCGCGGTACGTTGACCAGCAGTTCGATGGGTGCGGGCTGTCCCGCGAGAGGGTTGATTGCTTGGCTCATGCGGGTGGAAAGTCGAGGTTGATGATGTCGCCGATGCGCTCGATGGCGATATCGGCGGGCGCATAGGCGGCGTTGGCCTGCGTGTCGAGCGCATAGTGCCCCTGCCGCACGAAGACCGTCGTCAGGCGCGATCCCCAGATGGCCTTCATGGCCGAGAGGATGCGCAGCTTGTCGTCGATCATCACGTAGTGCCGCGCGGGGTAGCACTGCTCGACGGCGTCGAGCATCTGTTCCTTGTGCACGTAGATCAGCACGCGGCCCTCGGTGGCGTCCCAAAGGCCGGAGCGCTGCACCTTGCGCGGCTGGAACACGACGTCGCCGTCGGACAGGATCACCGTGGGCCCGCGCTGGCGCAGGTGCTTCAGCGTCTCCAGCGCGCCGGGGTAGAGCCGGTCGGCAAAGGGGTAGTCGATGAGAAATTCCGACATCAGCAGCAGCCGCGAATCGCTCATGCCGCGGCTGCTTTCCTCGGCGCGGTAGCGCTGCAGGGCGCCGAGGTAGTCGACATAGCCGAGCTCGCTGCGCAATTGCTCGAAGGCCGTCCAGTAGCGGCTGGCGCTTTCGGCACCGAAGGACTGTTCGAGATGGGTGCGAAGGTCGGCAATGATGCCGTCGTTGTCGAGCAGGGTGTTGTCGACGTCGATCAGAAAAACGGTGGCAGAGGGCGGTGTCATGGTGTGTGGCGGATGGGCCTGAACTGCGCGCGTCGCTTCCAGCATACGCTTCGAATGCGACCCCGGACGGCCGCAGCGTGATTTTGTTGAGGCTCCGAGATCCATTGGCTTGAGCCGTGCCGGGGATCGGCCTCGGAATTGAATAAGCTCCTGCTCAGGTTGCAGTTTGAAGAAGGAGCAAGACAGATGCGCATCACCAACGGTCGCCACTGGATCGGCCTGCCGGCCATGGCCATGGGCCTTTTGCTGGCTGGCTGCCAGACGCCACCGGCCGACCGCCCCCTGACATCGGAAGTCCCCGAACCCCCGAGCTTCGTCACGCCGCCCGAAACCTGCCAGGCTGCTGCCGTGCGGTTTGGCCTGGGCCTGCGCGTCAGCCAGCAGTTGCTGGAAGAGATGCGCCAGCGCGCCGGCGCCCGCCTGGCACGTACGGTGCCCGCCGCGGAAAAAGCCGATCCGATGCAGGACACGGCGAGGCTCAACGTGCAGGTCGAACCGACCGGCCGCGTGGTGGGGGCCTATTGCGGCTAGGAGACGCGGCGTGGGCTCGGGTGTTGTGTGAATGCAGCGTTCATGTAACTAATATTAGCTAATAGGCACGCAATCGCCCCAATTGGGGGAACAATAGCCCGCGACCTCCGGAGCCCAGTCTTTTGTCGAACAAGCAACCCTCAGTCTCTTTGCCGTCGTACTACGACGGGTCGGCACGTCTCCCGCCGGACGAGGTGCTGCGCCCGTTGATGGACGACTGGGCCCGTGCAGGCAAGCGCCTGGCTGCCGTCTGCTACATCGACGTGGACCGCTTTGCCTTGCTGAATGACCGCCTTGGCATGGTGGCGGGCAATGTCGCCCTCAAGGAGGTGGCCCGCCGCATCAAGGCTCAGCTGCCGCGCGAGAGCGTGATGGCCCGCGTGGGCGGCGACGAATTCGCGGCCCTGTTCGCCGGCCTCGGAACCTCGCAGTGCACCCAGGTGCTGGAACGCATCCAGGCTTCCCTCGCCGAGCCCTGGAGCTGGCATGACCAAGCGGGCAGCATCGACGCGAGCATCGGCGCCATGCTGCTCGACAGCAATGGCCCGCCCCCTGAAACCGCGCTGCGCCAGGCGCAGCACGCCGCCTTCTTCGCCAAGCGCGCGGCCGACGGCAAGGTGCATTACTTCGACGCGCCGCAAGCGCGCGCCGACGAGCAGGTGGTGCGCGAGCGCCAGCGGATCCAGGAAGGCCTGCTGCAGGGCGAGTTCTTCCTGGTCTACCAGCCCAAGGTCGACATGCAGCGCGGCGTGGTGGTCGGCGTCGAGGCGCTGTTGCGCTGGCAGCACCCCGAGCGCGGCCTGCTGCCGCCGGCCCAGTTCGTGCCGCTGATCGAAGACGACGCGCTGGTCGAGCAGGTCGGCGACTGGGCCATCGCCACGGCCCTTTGGCAGGCGCACCAGTGGCGCCTGGCGGGCCTGCAGATGTCGGTGAGCGTGAACGTGGCACCACGCCACATGATGCGCTGGGACTTCGTTGAACGGCTCGCGCGGCACCTGTCGCAGTTTCCGAAGCTGGGTGCGGGCATGCTGGAGCTCGAGATCCTGGAAACCACGGCGATCAGCCAGTTCGCGAACGTCGCGCTGTTCGTCGAGGCTTGCAAGACGCTGGGCGTGGGCGTGACCATCGACGACTTCGGCACCGGCTACTCCTCGCTCACCTATCTGCGCCAGCTGCCGGTGTCGACCGTGAAGATCGACCAGTCGTTCGTGCGTGGCATGCTCGACAACGGCCAGGACCACGCCATCGTGCAGGGCATCATCGCGCTGCTCCACGCGCTCGGACTCACGGCGGTGGCTGAAGGCGTCGAAACGGTGAAGCAGGGCGAAGAGCTGCTCGCCCTGGGCTGCACGCTCGCCCAGGGTTACGGCATTGCCATGCCGATGGCGGCCAAGGACATCGTGCAATGGGTGGCGCAGTACGAGCGGGCTCCCCTGTGGGGTACCCACGCGGCGGCGCTGCCCGGCGCCTGAGCGCTGCGGCGGCGTCCGTTCAGCTGGACGCAGGAACCACGGCGTCGCGGACCATGGCCCGGCGGCTTTGCTTGACGGCGCGCATTGCGGTGTCGGCCTGGCGCAGGGCGGCCTCGGCAGAGACGGTGCGGGGGTCGACGGCCACCACGCCGACACTGGCGCCGCCGTAGTCGATCGTCAGGTGCCGCAGCTTCAGCTCGAAGATGGTGTTTTCCGCCAGACGGTCGGCCATGGCCCGCGCGCCCGTGCGCGGCGACTCGTCCAGCGCGGGCCCGAGGCCGATCACCACGAATTCGTCGGAGCCGAAGCGCGCCAGCATGTCGCTCGCGCGCACCGAGGCCGAGAGCTGTTTCGCCATGGCCGACAGGAACTCGTCGCCGACCTCGTGGCCGTGTGTGTCGTTGATCTTCTTGAAATTGTCCATGTCGATGAAACCGACCAGCACGCTCTGGCCGCCGCGCGCGCCCTGCGCCAGCATGCGCTGCAGTTCGTCGGTGAGCGCGCGGCGGTTGGGCAGGCCGGTGAGGGCGTCGGTCGCGGCGTGGGTGGCGAGCTGGGCCTGGGCTTTCTTGAGCTTTGCGACGAGCAGCTCGCGCTCCACCTGCTGGCCGATCAGCCGCGCGAAAAGCCGCAGCACCGGCTCTGCATGGGGCGGCAGCGGCAGCTTTTGTGAGCTGGCACCGCACAGGACACCGAAGAGGTCGCCGCTTCCGGCTGTCACCGGTGCGCTCACACAGGTCTGGATGCCGAGCCGGCGGGCGGCGTCGGCATCGCCCCAGCAGCCGCCGGCGTCGTCCGTATAGATGCGGCCTTCCTCCATGGCATGCCGGCAGAGCGTGTCGGCCCAAGGCACCGGCGCACCCTCGGGCAGGGACAATTCACCGGCGTTGTGGGCGAACAAGATGTGCTGGCGGCCCTTGTCGAGGTCGATGGTCGTGAGGTAAGCCGACTCCAGGCCCGTCGCCGTCTCGAGCATTTCGAGCATTGGGCGTGCGAGGTCTTCCAGCGTCTTGGCCGAGGAGACGGAGTCGGAAAGCTGTTCGATCAAGGATTCCATGGCCGACATTCTGATGGCATCGGTTGCGTTCGGGAGGGCAATTTCAAGAGGCCAGGGCTTCCATCAGCTCGGTTTCGATGGCCAGTTGCGTTTTTTGGCCCTGGAGTTCGGGGCCGCTGATCAGGAAGGTGTCTTCCACCCGCTCGCCCAGGGTCGTGACCTTGGCGAGCTGCAGGTTCAGGTGATGGCGCGCCAGCACCCGGGCCACCGAGTACAGCAGGCCGGCACGGTCGCTGGCCGAGATGTTGAGCAGCCAGCGCTGCGCCTTGTCGTCCGGCAGCAGGCTGATGCGCGGCTTGATCGGAAAGCTGCGCACCCGGCGCGAGACCCGGCCCATGCTGGGCGGGGGCAGGGCACCGGCCTCGGTGAGCGTCTGCGCCAGGCCCGACTCGACCATGCTGATCAGGTCGCGGTAGTGGTCCGGCACGAAGGTGGTCACCACCTGGAAGGTATCGAGCGCGTAGCCGTTGCTCGCGGTGTGCACCTTGGCGTCGAGGATGCTGAAGGACGCCTGGTCGAAGTAGCCGCAGATGCGCGCGAACAGGTCGGGCTGGTCGGGCGTGTAGACCACCACCTGCAGGCCTTCGCCCACCGGCGACAGGTGCGCGCGCACCACAGGCGGCGCCTTCGGGTCGACCGGCACGTTACTGGGCGGCACGAAGCGCGAGAGCTGCTTGGCGTGCCAGGCGATCTCGGTGGCGTCGTGGCGCATGAAGTAGCCCACGTCGAGCGTGTCCCACAGCGCCTTGTGCGCCTCGAAGCGCTGCGCGTGCAGGGCCAGTTGCACGAGCGCCTCGCGCTTGCGCGACTCGACCTCGGCATCCGGATCGGGCATGCGTCCGCCCAGTGCGCGCAGCGTGTAGCGGTACAGGTCTTCGAGCAGCTTGCCTTTCCAGGCATTCCACACGCGCGGGGAGGTGCCGCGGATGTCGGCGACGGTCAGCAGGTAGAGCGCCGTCAGGTAGCGCTCGTTGCCTACTCGCTTGGCGAAAGCGCCAATCACTTCGGGGTCGCTCAGGTCCTGCTTCTGCGCGACCTGGCTCATTACCAGGTGCTCGGCCACCAGAAATTCGATGAGCCTGGAATCTTCGCGGGCGATGCCGTGCTGCTTGCAGAAACGCTGAACGTCGCGCGCGCCGAGTGTGGAGTGATCGCCGCCGCGGCCCTTGGCGATGTCGTGGAACAGGGCGGCCACGTACAGGATCCAGGGCTTGTCCCATCCGGCCGCCAGCTGCGAGCAGAACGGGTATTCGTGCGCATGCTCGGCGATGAAGAAGCGCCGCACGTTGCGCAGCACCATCAGGATGTGCTGGTCCACCGTGTAGACGTGGAACAGGTCGTGCTGCATCTGCCCCACGATGCTGCGGAACACTCGCAGGTAGCGCCCCAGCACCGAGGTCTGGTTCATCAGCCGGAATGCATGCGTGATGCCGTAGGGCTGCATCAAGATCCGCATGAATGTGTCGTGGTTGACCGGGTCGTTGCGGAACTTGCTGTCCATGACGTGGCGCGCGTTGTAGAGCGCGCGCAGCGTGCGCGCCGACAGGCCCTGCACGCCGATGGTCTTCTGGTACAGCAGGAAGGTTTCGAGCACCGCATGCGGCTCGCGCTCGTACAGGTCGTCGCTGGCGATCTCGATCAGGCCGGCACGTTCGTAGAAGCGCTCGTTGATCGGCGTGTGCTGCTCGTCGATGGGCTGCAGGCGCTCGGCAATATTGAGCAGCAGGATCTGGTTGAGCTGCGACACCGCCTTGGCCGCCCAGTAGTAGCGCCGCATCAACGCCTCGCTCGACTTGCGCTGCGACTCGCCTTCGTAGCCGAAGCTTGCCGCCACGGCCGTCTGCAGGTCGAACACCAGCCGGTCTTCGCGCCGGTTGGCAATCACGTGCAGCCGGGCGCGGATCAACGAGAGCAGCGCCTCGTTGCGCTTGATCTGCTGCGCCTCGAACGGGGTGGCCAGGCCGTTCTTGGCGAGGTCGTCCCAGCGGCCGCCGTAGCCGGCGGCCTTGGTCATCCAGAGGATGGTCTGCAGGTCGCGCAGGCCACCCGGCGATTCCTTGCAGTTGGGCTCCAGCGCGTAGGGCGTGTTGTCGAACTTCTGGTGGCGATGCCGCATTTCCTGCGACTTGGCCACGAAGAAGGCCTGCGGGTCGATGGCGCGGGTGAAGCGGCGGCGGAAGGCGGTGAAGAGCTTCTTGTCGCCCACGATCAGGCGTGCTTCGAGCAGCGAGGTCTGAACGGTGACGTCCTTCTCGGCCTCGGCCAGGCATTCCTCGACCGTGCGCACGCTGGAGCCGATCTCGAGGCCCGCGTCCCAGCAATGGCCGATGAAGGCCTCGATGCGGGCCGGGTCGATTTCGCTCTCGTGGCCCTCGGGCGGCAGCAGCAGGAGCACGTCGACGTCGGAATACGGAAACAGCTCGCCGCGCCCGAAACCGCCCACGGCAGCCAGCGTGAGCGAGTCGCCGAAGCCGGCCTCGCGCCACAGGGTGCAGAGCGTTTCGTCGGCCAGCGCCGAGAGCTGGCGCAGCACCGCGTGCACGCTGCGGGTCGGTGCGCGCGCAAAGCGCAGGGTGTCGAACAGGGCGAGCTTCTTGGCGCGATAGGCTTCGCGCAGCGTCGCTACGTCGATCTTGGCTGCTTCGATCACGGCCGGGGAGCGCGTGTGCGCGTCAGGTTTTGGTCGAGGTGACGAAGGAGGGCGGCGGCGGGCTGCCCGCGGACAACGTCAACACCTCGTAGCCGGTCTCGGTGACGAGCACCGTGTGCTCCCACTGGGCCGACAGCGAATGGTCGCGCGTGACGATGGTCCAGCCGTCGTATTGGCCGCCCTTGAAGTCTTCCTTCACGTCGCGCTTGCCGGCGTTGATCATCGGCTCGATGGTGAAGATCATGCCGGGCTTGAGTTCTTCCATGGTGCCCGGGCGGCCGTAGTGCAGCACCTGGGGCTCTTCATGGAAGCGCTGGCCCACGCCGTGGCCGCAGAACTCGCGCACGATCGAGAAGCCCTGGCCTTCGGCGAACTTCTGGATCGCGTGGCCCACGTCGCCCAGATGCGCGCCGGGGCGCACCTGCAGGATGCCGTGCCACATGGCTTCGTAGGTGATGCTGCACAGGCGCTTGGCGGCGATGGAGGCGTCGCCGATCACGAACATGCGGCTGTTGTCGCCGAACCAGCCATCCTTGATGACGGTCACGTCGACGTTCATGATGTCGCCCTTCTTCAGGGGCTTGTCATTGGGAATGCCGTGGCAGACCACGTGGTTCACCGAGGTGCAGAGCGACTTCGGGAACGGGACGCTGCTCGCGCCCATGTAGCCCACCGTGGCGGAGGTGGTGCCCTGCTTGACCATGTACTCGGCGGCCAGCCGGTCGACATCGTTCGTTGTGATGCCGGGCTTGATGAAGGGGGTGAGGTAGTCCAGCACCTCGGAGCCAAGGCGGCAGGCGACCCGCATGGCTTCGATGCCCGCAGCGTCTTTGTAGTTAATGCTCATGCCCGAATTATCCCATTCACCAAGCTAAAATTCCGGGTTAACGCGGATGACCCCAGTCAGCGGCCATCCGCCTCGATTCCTTGAATTCCAACGCGGCCCCCGAGGCCCCCATCGACCGTGACGCAGCCCGCACCTCAAGCCCTTCCTGTCGTAACCATGTTCGAGGGCGGCAGCGCGCTCAGCGACTTCCGCGCGCGGCAGCTGCTGCCGAAGCTGCAGGCCATCGAGCCGCGCATCGAGGGCATTTCGGCCCGTTTTGTGCACCTTGTGGTCACCGATGCGGCGCTGGATGCGGCCGGCCGCGAGCGCTTTGCCGCGCTGCTGGCCTACGGCGAGCCCTTCGAGGCGCCGGCCAAGGCGGGCACCTCGGTGGTGGTCACGCCGCGCCTGGGCACCGTGTCGCCCTGGGCTTCCAAGGCCACCGACATCGCCCACAACTGCGGCCTGGCATTGCGCCGGGTCGAGCGCGTCACGCAGTACCACCTGAAGCTCAAGGCCCCGTTGATCGGCAAGGCGCCCGTGATCGAGGGCGACACGCTCGCCGCGGTGGCCGGCCCGCTGCACGACCGCATGACCGAATCGGTGCTGGCCACCGTCGAGCAGGCGGCCAGTCTGTTCAGCGAGCTGCCGGCCCAGCCGATGGCGCAGGTCGACGTGCAGAGCGGCGGTCGCGACGCGCTGGTGGCGGCCAACACCGGTTTCGGCCTGGCGCTGGCCGAGGACGAGATCGACTACCTCGTTGACGCCTTCACTCGCCTCGGGCGCAACCCCAGCGACGTCGAACTGATGATGTTCGCGCAGGCCAACAGCGAGCACTGCCGCCACAAGATCTTCAACGCCCAGTTCACCATCGACGGCAGGGCCCAGCCCCAGAGCCTGTTCTCGATGATCCGCCACACCGAGAAGCAGAACCCGCAGCACACGGTCGTCGCCTATGCCGACAACGCCTCGGTGATGGAAGGCGCGACCATCGAGCGCTTCATTCCAGCACACGGTTCGCAGAGCTATCAAAAAGATAGCGCCCTGAGCCACGTGCTGATGAAGGTCGAGACGCACAACCACCCGACCGCGATTTCCCCGTTCCCGGGCGCCTCGACCGGCGCGGGCGGCGAGATCCGCGACGAAGGTGCCACCGGCCGCGGCTCCAAGCCCAAGGCGGGCCTGACCGGCTTCACCGTGTCCAAGCTCTGGCCGCAAGAGGGCCACTACGGCAAGCCCGAACACATCGCGAGCCCGCTGCAGATCATGACCGAGGGCCCGCTGGGGGGCGCCGCGTTCAACAACGAATTCGGCCGGCCCAACCTGCTGGGCTACTTCCGGGAATACGAGCAGACCGTGGCGAGCGACCTTGATACCGTGCAGCGCGGCTACCACAAGCCCATCATGATCGCGGGCGGCCTCGGCAGCATCGACGCCACCCAGACGAAGAAGATCCAGTTCCCCGCCGGCTCGCTGCTGATCCAGCTCGGCGGCCCCGGCATGCGCATCGGCATGGGCGGCAGCGCCGCCAGCTCGATGGCCACCGGCGCCAACGCGGCCGAGCTCGACTTCGACTCGGTGCAGCGTGGCAACCCCGAGATCGAGCGCCGCGCGCAGGAGGTCATCAACCACTGCTGGCAACAGGGCGCGGCCAACCCGATCCTGGCGATCCACGACGTGGGCGCGGGCGGCCTGAGCAATGCCTTCCCCGAACTGACCAACGACGCCGGCCGCGGCGCGCGTTTCGACCTGCGCGCAGTGCCGCTCGAAGAGTCGGGCATGGCCCCCAAGGAAATCTGGTGCAACGAAAGCCAGGAGCGCTACGTGCTGGCCATCGCGCCGGAATCGCTCGCGCAGTTCAAGGCTTTCTGCGAGCGCGAGCGCTGTCCGTTCTCGGTGGTCGGTGTGGCGACCGAAGCGCGCCAGCTGCTGGTGGCCGACGAAGGCGCCGAGGTGCAGCCTGTCGACATGCCGATGGACGTGCTGCTGGGCAAGCCGCCCAAGATGCACCGCGACGTGAAGAGCGTGGCGCGCACGTTCAAGCCGCTCGACCTCACGGGCGTCGACCTGCAGAAGGCCGCCATCGACGTGCTCTCGCACCCGACCGTCGCCTCCAAGCGCTTCCTGATCACCATCGGCGACCGCACCGTGGGCGGCATGAGCCACCGCGACCAGATGGTCGGCCCGTGGCAGGTGCCTGTGGCCGACTGCGCCGTGACGCTGGCCGACTACAAGGGCTTTGCCGGCGAAGCGATGAGCATGGGCGAGCGCACGCCGCTGGCCGCGCTCGACGCGCCGGCTTCGGGACGCATGGCCGTGGCCGAGGCCATCACCAACCTGCTGGCGGCGCCCATCGAGCTCTCGCGCGTCAAGCTCTCGGCCAACTGGATGGCCGCCTGCGGCGAACCCGGCGAAGACGCTGCGCTGTACGAGACCGTCAAGGCCGTGGGTCTGGAACTGTGCCCGGCGCTGGGCGTGTCGATCCCGGTCGGCAAGGATTCGCTGTCGATGCGCACGCAGTGGAAGGACAACGGCGAAGCCAGGAAGGTCACCTCGCCCGTGAGCCTGATCGTCACCGCCTTCGCCTCGCTGGCCGATGTGCGCGGCACGCTCACGCCGCAGCTCGACGCCGAAGAAGCCGACACCACGCTGGTGCTGATCGACCTGGGCCGCGGCCAGCACCGCATGGCCGGCAGCATTCTGTCGCAGACGCTCAACCAGAGCGGCGACACCGTGCCCGATCTCGACGACCCGGCACAATTGGTCGCGCTGGTCGATGCCGTGAACGCGCTGCGCGCCGAGGGAAAGATCCTCGCGATGCACGACCGCAGCGACGGTGGCCTGTTCGCCACCGCTTGCGAAATGGCCTTTGCCGGCCACGTCGGCGTGGCGCTGAACGTCGACATGCTGGTCACCGAAGGCGATGGCATTTCCGACAGCCGCATGGAAACCGGCGACGCCAAGAACTGGGCGCAGCAGGTCAGTGCGCGGCGCGAAGAGCTCACGCTCAAGGCGCTGTTCAACGAAGAGCTGGGCATGGTGTTGCAGGTGCGCACGGCCGAGCGCAACGACGTGATGCAGGTGCTGCGCGCGCACGGCCTGAGCGCTCACAGCCACTTCGTCGGCAAGACCCGGCCTGCGAGTTCCACGATGGATGCCGGCAAGGGCAAGCTCGAAGTCTGGCGCGATGCCAAGCCGGTGTTCAGCGCGAGCCTGCACGACCTGCACCAGGTGTGGGACTCGGTCAGCTGGAAGATCGCCCGCGAGCGCGACAACCCCGCCTGCGCCGATGCCGAGCATGCCGCGGCAGGCGTGCCTTCGGACCCTGGCATGCATGTGTTTCTGCCGAATGCGCAGCCCGCGGCGCCGGCCATCCTGCAATCGCGCCCCAAGGTCGCCATCCTCCGCGAACAAGGCGTCAACTCGCACGTCGAGATGGCCTACGCCTTCACCGAAGCCGGCTTCGAGGCCTTCGACGTCCACATGACCGACCTGCAAACGGGCAGGGCAGACCTCGCCAATTTCAAGGGCGTGGTCGCCTGCGGCGGCTTCAGTTATGGCGACACGCTGGGCGCCGGCATCGGCTGGGCGCGCAGCATCACCTTCAACCCGAAGCTGGCCGAGCAGTTCAAGACCTTCTTCGGCCGCGCCGACACCTTCGGGCTCGGCGTGTGCAACGGCTGCCAGATGTTCGCCGAGCTGGCCGACATCATTCCGGGTGCCGAAGCCTGGCCGCGCTTCACCACCAACCAGAGCGAGCGCTTCGAGGCCCGCCTGTCGATGGTCGAGGTGCTCGAATCGCCGAGCATCTTCTTCCAGGGCATGGCCGGCAGCCAACTGCCGATCGCGGTCGCGCACGGCGAGGGCTATGCCAACTTCAAGCACCGCGGCGACGCCGCCAAGGCCATCGGCGCGATGCGCTTCGTGGACAACCACGGCCAACCGACCGAGCAGTACCCGTTCAACCCGAACGGCAGCGCGGGCGGCCTGACCTCCGTGACCACGCCGGACGGCCGCTTCACCGCCGTGATGCCTCATCCGGAACGGGTGTTCCGCAACATCCAGATGAGCTGGACGCCGAGCGACCGCAGCGAGCTGAGCCCGTGGATGCAGATCTGGCGCAATGCGCGCAAGTGGGTCGGCTGATCGACGCAGCAAGCCCGTTCGGCGGGCAACAAAAAAGCGGCCCACGGGGCCGCTTTTTTATTTCCAGAACACCGCGGAACCGGCTTTGCCGGGCCGCAGGTGTTGCCCCCTGCAAGGGGTGGCGTAGCGACGCGAAGTGCGCGAAGCCTGGGGGTGTGCCTTATTCCACCTTTGCCTTCGCGCGCAATTCTTCCTGATACTTCTGCAGGCGCTGCTGCTGCAGCTGCTGCGTGATCTGCGGCTTCACTTCTTCCAGCTTCGGCAGCTGGGCCTGGCGGATGTCGTCGACGCGGATGATGTGCCAGCCGAACTGGGTCTTGATCGGAGCGGGGGTGGTCTCGCCCTTCTTGAGCTTGATCATCGCTTCCGAGAACTCGGGCACGAAGCCCGCGGGGTTGGCCCAGTCGAGGTCGCCGCCGTTGGCGCCCGAGCCCGGGTCCTTGCTCTGCTTCTTGGCGATGTCTTCGAACTTGGCACCCTTCTTCAGGTCGGCCATGATCTTCTTGGCCTGGTCTTCGGTCTCGACCAGGATATGGCGCGCCTTGTATTCCTTGCCGCCGTTGGCAGCAACGAACTTGTCGTACTCGGCCTTCACGTCGGCGTCCGAGATGGGGTTGGTCTTGCGGTAGTTCTCGAACAGTGCGCGGATCAGGATGGCCTGGCGGGCGAGTTCGAGCTGGTTCTTGTAATCCTCGCTGGCGTCCAGGCCTTGCTTCTGGGCTTCCTGCATGAACACTTCGCGCGCCACGATTTCCTCACGCAGCTGGCTCTGCATCTCGGGCGTCACCGGGCGGCCTGCGGCGGCCAGCTGCTGCGCCAGAACTTCCATGCGGGCCTTGGGCACCGGCTTGCCGTTCACGATGGCTGCGTTCTGCGCCAGAGCCGCCACCGGAATGGCACCGATCAACGCTGCGGCCGCAACGGCCTGCAAGATGTGTTTTTTCATGAAATGAATATCAGGCTGGAGAAGAAATGCGCGTGTAGGAATAAGCGCGTGAAAGAAAGCGGGCAGAGGGCTCAAAGCACCTCGATGGCGATGGCGTGAAGGCCCTGCGCGATAAAAACCTGGAGGGCATCATACACAAGCCGATGCCGCGCCACGCGGGGCTTTCCGGCGAACAGCGGCGAGGCGATGCGCACTCGGAAATGGCTGCCCCGTCCTTGTGCATTGGCACCGGCGTGGCCCGCGTGGGCGCTGCTTTCGTCGATCACTTCGAGCTGCGTCGGGGCCAGCGCCTCGCGCAACGCGGCTTCGAGGTCGGCGGCGGTGGGGAGGGAGGC
>NZ_JBGLYU010000109.1:0-461 GCF_047304235.1 Variovorax sp. Varisp36 | reverse complement strand
GGCTGGTACACCATCCTTACCGGCGAATACCGCCTGCCGCCCACGGCCAACCTGCTGCGCCTGCTGGTGCAGCAATCGAACTGCTTCATCGTGGTCGAGCGCGGCGCGGCCGGCATGAACGCGATGACGCGCGAGCGCGCGCTGATGCAATCGGGTGAAATGCGCGGCGGCAGCAACTTCGGTCGTGGGCAAATGGTGGCCTCCGACTACGGCCTGTCGCCCGAGATCGTGTTCAGCAACAGTGACGCGGGCGGCATCGGGGGGGCGCTGGGCGGGCTGGTGGGTGGCGGCCGTGGCCGCGCACTGGCGGCCATCGGCGGCAACATGCAGACCAAGGAAGCCAGCGCCCTGCTGACACTGATCGACAACCGCTCGGGCGTGCAGGTCGCGGCCTCCGAAGGCAGCGCCTCCAAGACCGATTTCGGCGCCTTCGGCGCGCTGGCCGGCCGCAGCGCGGGCGG
>NZ_JBGLYU010000108.1:0-462 GCF_047304235.1 Variovorax sp. Varisp36 | reverse complement strand
TACTCGAAGCAGTCGGCGAACTATGTGGCCAAGGCGGCGGCAAGCCAGCTGCCCGATGGGATCGCGGGCCGGGTCAATGGCGTGATCACGCAGATGCTGGACTTCAAGCGGCTGTTGCGGGGTCAGTTGTCGAAGCTGGCGGACAAGGAGGCGCAGGCCAGCATCATGTGGCTGCTGCACAAGCTGCGGGACGCGTTGCTGAAGAAGAAGGGCAGGCGTTCGGCTATCGTCCCGCCTCAAGCGGGCGCGGTGGCCCAGAAGGACAAGCCCGGTGACCAGCTCGGGCATATCAGCAAGCAGGCGCCGGCCAACGGGCGGGGATGCAGCCTCAAGAATCGCCCTGCACCTGCGCGCAAGGGCGGCTCCATCAGCCTCTCACTGGGTGACGAAAGCTTCACCCACACCGACTTCGTTCTCGCAGCGCCGCTGCCGATCGAATGGGCGCGCACCTACGCCAGCGAC
>NZ_JBGLYU010000107.1:0-556 GCF_047304235.1 Variovorax sp. Varisp36 | reverse complement strand
GGATGAAGCCACCCGGCCACTCGTAGGCTTCATGGCTGTCGTGGTCATGGCCGGGCGGCATTTGCTGGCGGCTCGCCAGGTCGGCCCTCGGCTTTTCGAAGTCGTAGTCGTCGGTGTAGTGGTGGCCGGAGCGAATCTCTTCGGCCTGCTCCCATGCATGAATGCGCTCGCCGGGCTCCAGGCCTCCCGTCATGCCCGAGTGTTCGTGGGGGTGGTAGCGCACGGTCTCGCCGCCAGGCAGGGGGCCGTGCGAGCTGGCGATGTCGTCGGCGAAGACCAGCACGTGCTGCTCGGCTTCATGCCGGAAGAAGAAATAGATGCCTTCGTGCTCGCACAGGCGCGAGACAAAATCGAAGTCGCTCTCGTGGTACTGAACGCAGTAGTTCCAGGTGCGGTAGCTGCGGCTGAGCTTCTGCTCGAGCGGGTGGCCGTAGCGCCCGAGCACCGCGGCAAGGATGTCCGGAACGGTCTGGTCCTGGAAGATGCGGAAGTCGCTTCGGCGGGTGGCGAGCCAGAGCCAGGGACGCAGCCGCATCTTGTAGAAGGACTGTCGCGC
>NZ_JBGLYU010000106.1:0-654 GCF_047304235.1 Variovorax sp. Varisp36 | reverse complement strand
TGTTGATTTCCATCCAGAAGTGACCCACTTGGCCGTGTGATTTCCATCTAAATCTGACCCACGTGATAACCCTAACCTGCTGCTTTTAGCAGCAGGAGCACAGGAGTGATTGACGTGGCGACACTGAGTGTCATCAGACGTTGGGCACTGCGAGAGCAACTGTCCATTCGAGAGATAGCCCGGCGCACGGGCCTGTCTCGCAACACCATCCGCAAGTACCTTCGCGAGGGCGAGGCGGCGCCCAGCTACGCGAAGCGCGTCAGCCCGAGCAAGCTCGACGCCTTTGCCGAGAAGCTCAGCGGCTGGCTCAAGAGCGAGGCCTCCAAGTCCCGCAAGCAGCGCCGCACGCTCAAGCAGATGCACGCCGATCTGGCAGCGCTGGGCTACCAGGGGTCGTACAACCGCGTGGCAGCCTTTGCACGCCAGTGGTATGCACACCGCCACGAAGTGCAGCAGACCACCGGACGCGGCACCTTCGTGCCGCTGGCCTTCGGCCCTGGCGAGGCATTCCAGTTCGACTGGAGCGAGGACTGGGCTGTCATCGCCGGCGAGCGCACCAAGCTGCAGGTGGCGCACTTCAAGCTCAGCCACAGCCGCGCGTTCATCGTGCGCGCCTACCTGCTGCAGACCCACGAGATGCTGTTCGATGCACAC
>NZ_JBGLYU010000105.1:0-684 GCF_047304235.1 Variovorax sp. Varisp36 | reverse complement strand
CTGGGCTTCGGCCCCTTCGGCCAGACGACCTACTCGCCCAACAAGGCGCGCTTCATCCTGACGCTGACGAAGACGCTGTAAATAAAACAACGAGGTGCGGCCCAAGCTGCCGCACCATTTCATTTCCATCCGAAGGAGAAAACTCATGAAGCTGGTCACAGCCATCATCAAACCGTTCAAGCTCGACGAGGTGCGCGAAGCACTGTCGGCCATCGGCGTGCAGGGGATCACCGTCACCGAGGTGAAGGGCTTCGGCCGCCAGAAGGGCCACACCGAGCTCTACCGCGGCGCGGAGTACGTGGTCGATTTCCTGCCCAAGGTCAAGATCGAGGCGGCCGTCTCGGACGACCTCGTCGACCGCGTGATCGAGGCCGTCGAAGGCGCGGCACGCACCGGCAAGATCGGCGACGGCAAGATCTTTGTCTACAACCTCGAACAAGTCGTTCGCATCCGCACCGGCGAAACGGGCCGCGAAGCCCTCTGATCGAGTCCAGGCCCGAAAGAACAACGATTATGAAAAAACTGCTTGTCTCTCTTGCGTTCGGTTTGAGTGTGCTGGCTGCCGGCACCACCGCCCTTGCACAAACGCCCGCGGCCACGGCCGAGGCGCCCGCTGCTTCGGCATCCGCACCCGCGGCGGCTGCCCCTGCGGCAGCGCCCGCCGCGGCTGCGGCCGCCGCCGCC
>NZ_JBGLYU010000104.1:0-707 GCF_047304235.1 Variovorax sp. Varisp36 | reverse complement strand
CCACTGAACACGATCGTGAAGGAGGACATCGCCGCGGCAAGCAAGGCGGTGGACGACTGGCTGCGCTCCTTCAGCGGCGGCTACGTGACGCTGGAGCGGCTGACGATGGTGCTGGGCAGCATCCCGATCGTTGGCAACATCATGGCGCTGGTGGATGTGTTCCTGGACATCATCAACATCGTCGAGAAGAAGGCCAAGGACGGCGTCGATGCGTTCCTGAACTGGGTGAGCCTGGGCATCAACCTGATCGGGCTGATCCCGCTGCCGCCGAGCATGGCGGCGGCGCGCATGAGCCTGCGGCCGACGCTTCACCTGGTGAAGCAGGAGCTGAAGTCGGCAGCCTCGAATCTGGGGGAAGCCATCGTCACGACGCTGGTGGGGCACCTGAACGCAACCATCATGGGCGAGCTGGACACGTTCATCGACGGAGCCATCGCCAAGCTCGATGGCATCCTGAAGAGCTGCGCGGATCTTGCGGACAAGATCATCGACAACCTGGTGGACATCCTGCGGCGTGTGCTGGGGCAGAAGGACCTGTTCACGGTGGGTACGCCTGCCGTGGCGGAAACGAAAGTGCACGACCCGAAGACGCAGAGCACGTGGAGCCGGATGTGGGGTGCTGCGGTGCGCTACTCGAAGCAGTCGGCGAACTATGTGGCCAAGGCGGCGGCAAGCCAGCTGCCCGATGGGATCGCGGGCCGGGTCAA
>NZ_JBGLYU010000103.1:0-708 GCF_047304235.1 Variovorax sp. Varisp36 | reverse complement strand
TCGCCGTCCGGCAGCCATTCGCGCAGGAAGAACGGCCCGCGCGAGGTGCCGGCGCGCATCAGCACGCAGGGAATCGACCTGTTCATCTTCAGTCCGCGCTGATCCTGGCGGCCTGGACCACCTTCTTCCACTTGACCTGCTCCTGCGCCACGTAGGTGCGCATCTGCTCGGGGGTCATGGTCGAGACCTCGGCGCCGTGGTCCTCCAGGCGCTTGATCACGCTCTTGTCGGCGAGCACTTCGTTCAGGACCTTGTTGAGCTGCGCGATGACGGGCGCGGGCGTCTTCGCCGGCGCGAAGATGCCGTACCACTGGGAGATGTCGACGTCCGCGATGCCCTGCTCCTGCAGCGTGGGGACGTCCGGCATGAGCGCCGAGCGCTTGACCCCGGCGACGCCCAGCGCCCTCAGTTTGCCGGCCTTGACATAGGGGACGGCCGTGAAAAGGCTGGGGAACATCACCTGCGTCTGGCCGGCGATGGTGTCGGTGATGGCCGGCGCGGAGCCCTTGTAGGGAACGTGCAGCATGCTGGTGCCCGTCGAGAGCTTGAACATCTCGGCAGCGAAGTGCGGAGCAGTGCCGTTGCCGGCCGAGGCATAGCTCGTCTTGTCCGGTGCGGCCTTGAGCATCGTCACGAGTTCCTTCGCGCTGGCCGCCTTGACCGAGGGGTTGACCACCATCACCGTGGCCGATGAGCCCAGCATGCCGA
>NZ_JBGLYU010000102.1:0-746 GCF_047304235.1 Variovorax sp. Varisp36 | reverse complement strand
AGCGTCTTCGTCAGCGTCAGGATGAAGCGCGCCTTGTTGGGCGAGTAGGTCGTCTGGCCGAAGGGGCCGAAGCCCAGGTCGATGCCCGGGTTCGCGACCGCGACATAGGAGCTCTTCTTGTTGGCGCCTTGCACCGAACCGGTCAGCGACAGGCCGTTGCCGAAGTCGTAGCTCGCGCCCACGTTGTAGTCGACGTAGCTCTTGTAGCCCAGGCTGCGGATGTCGCTGGACATGTTCGTGTAGCCGACGGCCGCCTTCAGCGTGACCTTGGGCACGATCTCCTTGCTGTACGACAGGTTCAGGTAGCCGGTGTTGGTGCCCTTCAGGCCCGAGCCGGCCTTGTTGCCTGCGTAGCCGAAGTAGTCCTTGGAGACTGTGTGCGAGTACTTGGCGGTGAAGGAGCCGAGGCTTTCATTGGCGTAGGTGCCCGCGACGTACAGCTCGGTGGTGTTGCCCGAGGAGTTGCCCGGGTAGATGTAGGAGAGCGCACCCACGTCCATGTCCAGCGGGCCGGCCTTGAACTTGTAGCCGCCGTACACGTCCATCTCGATGCTGTTGCCCTTGAGCCAGTTGACGCTGGAATTCCAGTTGCCGACGTAGAAGCCGCTGTCGCCGAAGGCGTAGTCCAGGCCGCCCTGGATGGCGGGCTTGAAGCCCTTGGTCTTGGCGTAGTCGTTCTTGCCGATCATGTCCTGGTCCTGGCCACGGAACTTGTAGTTCGTGGTGATGGACACGTTGCCCGTGAG
>NZ_JBGLYU010000101.1:0-767 GCF_047304235.1 Variovorax sp. Varisp36 | reverse complement strand
GGGCGTGGGCATCGGGGTTGGGGGCGTTTCCTCGGTCATGGGCAAGTGTGCTGTGGCCGCCCCCATGCTGGCAACGGGTGGCGGACCGGAACCTGACGGCGGGGCGCCTGGGGTGCTGCGCGACCGGGCATACTCGCGCGCGCTCCACATTCCAACACTTCACAGCAAGGACCCCATGTCAGGACACGGCTTTCACGTGCACGGCCCGCACGATCACGAACTCGAACACGCCGCAACCGGCGGCCATGGCCACGGCCCCGAAGACGGCGCCGCGGCTCATTCAGGCGGCATGAACATGACGAGCAAGATCGCGGTGTGCACCGCCGTGATCGCCACCTTCGGCGCGATCTTCTCGTACATGGGGGGTGCCACGCAGGCCAACGCCGGCCTCTACAAGAACAACGCCGCGATCAAGAAGACCGAGGCGTCGAACCAGTGGAATTACTTCCAGTCGAAGAGCACCAAGCAGGCGCTGGCCGAATTCGCACGCGACACCGCGGCGGACGACGCCCGAAAGCAGGGCTGGCAGGTCAAGGTGGCGCGCTACGAACAGGAGAAGACAGACATCCAGACGGCAGCGAAGAAGCTGGAGGCCGAGGCCAGCCAATGGGACGCGCAGTCTGAAGAGCAGATGCACCAGCACCATCGCTGGGCCCAGGCGACCACGGTGCTGCAGGTGTCGATCGCGCTGGCTGCGATTGCCTTGCTGACGAAGAAGAAATGGCTCGAGCGCGCGATGTTCGGGGTGGCGGCGGCGGGGCTTGTGG
>NZ_JBGLYU010000100.1:0-787 GCF_047304235.1 Variovorax sp. Varisp36 | reverse complement strand
GCCGCCGGCCTGGCGACGTCGATCCAGCCGGGGCTGAACCTGGGCATCGCCGGCAAGATCGGCGGCCAGTACATCCTGGGCGCGATCGCGAACTTCTTCAACAGCGACGGCGACGCCAACGTGCTCTCCACGCCCAACCTGCTGACGCTGGACAACGAAGAGGCCAAGATCATCATCGGCCAGAACGTGCCCTTCCCCACCGGCTCGTATGCCAGCACCTCGGGCTCGGTGGGCGTGAACCCGTTCACCACCGTCGAGCGCAAGGACGTGGGCCTCACCCTGCGCGTGCGCCCGACCATCAACGAGAACGGCACGGTGCGCATGACGATCTTCCAGGAGACCTCGACCGTCGACCAGAACTCGCTGAGCAACCCCAACGGCCCGACCACCAACAAGCGCTCGATCGAGTCGAGCGTGCTGGTGGAAGACGGGGGCCTGGTCATGCTGGGCGGCCTGCTGTCGGACACCTACAACAACAACATCGAGAAGGTGCCGCTGGCCGGCGACATCCCGGTGCTGGGCAACCTGTTCAAGAACGAGAACCGCACGCGCAGCAAGAGCAACCTGATGATGTTCCTGCGCCCGGCGGTGATGCGCGACGGCGCTTCGTCCGAGGCCTTCGCCTACGACCGCTACGACGAGATCCGCGGCCAGCAGCTGCAGACGCAGCCGAACACCGACAACGTCATGCTGCGCGGCGTGAACGCCGCGCCGGTGCTGCCCGACTCCGCACTGCAGCGCTCGAACAACCGCGGCAGCGGCAGCACCCGCATGGAAGGCACGCAGC